>CAWUNN010000158.1:0-5383 GCA_963923185.1 uncultured Limnohabitans sp.
CACCGGCCCATGCCCCCGAGCCCTATGAGATCGCAGTTCGGGTGGCGGCCCGTACCCGCACCCGCGAAGAAGCCATCAAGGTCGGCCGCGAAGTCGATGGCATGGCGGTTTCAGGCATTGGTCATACGGGCAAACGCGTGCCCCACGCCGATCGGGTGCGCGAGGTCATTGGGGTGTGGTCATCGCTGGTGCCGCGAGAACAAGTGCCGGCCAGCATCGTTTACCTGGAGAGCTGATCATGAAAGTCATGTTGCAGCATGTGGCGCATGCCCGATCTGGTGACAAGGGCGACACTTCCAACATCGCGGTGTTTGCCTACGAGCCCGAGTTTTACCCGCTGCTCAAAGAGCAGCTCACCGCTGAGCGCTTCAAGGCGTTTTACGCTGGCGCCATTCGTGGCGAGGTGCTGCGCTACGAGGTGGACAATTTGCAGGCCATGAATTTCGTCTGCCACGGCGCATTGGGTGGCGGAGTCTCGCGCAGCCTGTGCTTGGACAACTATGGCAAGGCCTTGTCGGCGGCGGTGTTGGGTTTTGAAATCGAAGTCCCAGACGCTTGGGCGCATAAGCTTCGCGGTTGGCCCACATGAATCTCAAGTGCTTGATCAGGGCTTGGGGCGGGTCTTGTCTGCTTCGTGGGTGGATGGCGCTTGGGATGCTTGGCTTGTGGGTGTCGATGGCGTGTGCCGCTTATCCCGACAAACCCATCAAGGTGGTGGTGCCTTACCCTGCAGGAGGGACGACCGATTTGTTGATCCGAAGCTTGACCGCGCGTTGGTCTGAACGACTGGGGCAACCGGTCACCATCGACAACCGGCCTGGGGCGGGGGGTGTGATTGGTGCACAAATGGTGGCTCGCTCTGCTGCCGATGGCTACACCTTGGTGTTTGCCTCGATCGCCAGCCACTGCATCATTCCGGCATTACAAAACCCACCACCGTATGACCCGACGCGCGACTTCACACCGATCTCGTTGGTGGCCATCACGCCCAATGTGATGTTGGCCCACATCGCTTCGCCTTATCACAGCGTGGCCGATGTGGTGAGCGCCGCCAAAACACAACCCAGCCTGCTGAGTTTTGGCTCCACCAGCTTGGGCGGCTCTGCGCACATGAGCGGTGAGTTGCTCAAAACCATGGCGCAAATCCAAATGCTGCACATCCCGTACAAGGGTGGGGCCCCTTTGTTGGTGGACTTGATGGGGGGGCAAATCCCGCTGGCGTTTGACAACCTGCCGTCATCGATGCAACACATCCGAAATGGCAAAGTCAGGGCCTTGGCCGTGACCACCGCCAAGCGTTGGCCAGGTGCGCCAGAGATCCCCACCATGGCCGAAGCCGGCATCGCAGGCTATGAGTCCTCGGCTTGGTTTGGTTTGTTGGCCCCGGCGGGGGTGCCCAAAAGTGTGGTGGAGGTGTTGCAGCGCCACTTGATCGAGATTTTGAAGTTGCCCGAGGTCGAAAAGGCTTACATGGAATTGGGTGCCACGCCGGTGGGCAGCAGCCCCGAGGAATACCAGCGCACGATCGTCCAAGACATGCAGAAATGGCGTCAGGTGGCCAATCTCACGGGGGTCAAACTTGAGCCTTGACTTGACTTCGGCGGCCGCGACGCGTTGGGGCTTGCGAATGCGTGGCACATGGGCCGTGGCCGTGTTGTCTTGGTGTTTGGGGGGAGGTGGGGCTTGGGGCCAAAGTCTGGCATGGCCCGTCAAACCGGTGCGCGTCTTCGTGCCTTACCCGCCAGGTGGCCCCACCGATGTGGTGGCCCGGGTCTTGTTTCAACAGGTGGCCGAATCCACTGGGCAGCCCTTTGTCCTTGACCATCGGCCCGGGGCAGGGGGCAACATCGGAGCCGATTTGGTGGCCAAGTCCAATCCAGATGGATACACCTTGCTGGTGGCCACCACGGCGCATGCCATCAACGCCACCTTGTTCAAAAAACTCAACCACGACGTGCTGAAAGACTTTGCGCCCGTCAGCTTGTTGACCCAAGGGCCTTTGGTGTTGGTCACCCATCCACAATTTCCGGCGTCCAACGTGCGCGAGCTGATTGAATGGGCACGCTCCAAACCCATCACTTTTGCCTCGTCTGGCAACGGTCAATCCACCCATTTGTCGGCCGAACTCTTCAATGCCATGGCCGGCATCAAAATGATCCATGTGCCCTACAAGGGCAGTGCGCCGGCCTTGTCTGATCTGATGGCTACCCAGGTCGATGTGATGTTTGACACCAGCTTGACCGCCATGCCTTTGGTTCGGGCGGGCAAGCTCAAGGCCTTGGGGGTGACCAGTGCCGTGCGCTCTGGCGTGGTGCCAGGCGTGCCCACCATCAGCGAGACCGGATTGGCCGGTTATCAGGTGCTGGCTTGGAACGGGGTGTTGGCCCCCAGCGGCACCCCCGATGCGGTGGTGGCTACCTTGAATGAACACATTCGCCGAGCCATGCAGTTGCCCCAAATCAAAGAACAGTTTGCCGCTCAAGGGTTTCAAGCGGCCAGCAATACGCCTGAGCAGTTTCGATCCTTTTTGCAAAAAGAGGTCGAGCAATGGGCCCGCACCGTCAAAACCTCGGGCGCTACCATCGACTGACTTGAAGCGCCGGCGTCGCTTGGACTGAACACCTGGCGTGACGCGCATCTGACTTCTTGTTCTGGTATTCACCAATTCTCAGTGCAAGGTGTAAGACACACCATCATGGGGTCGTCACGCACAAGAGGACTTATGAGCAGCCACACACCCACCCCACCCTCAGTTTCAATGGATGCACAAAGACGCGCCACGGTGTCGGCCTTGGGCGGTTTGGCGGCCATCTTGGTCAGTGGCCAAGCCCCGGTGCTGGCCCAAGCCACCCCCAAAAAAATGGTCATGGCCCACATCAACCCCTTGCCCGAATCGGCGGCAGCGGCTTTTGACTGGATGGCCAAAGAGCTCAATGCCCGCTCCAAAGGGGCACTTGAGATGCAATTTTTTGGCAAGACCCTGATCCCGCAAGAGCTCGAGATCATGAACGCCGTCAAGTCGGGCAACATCCAAATGGGCAACCCAGCCGGTGCGGCCGCCACGGTGTTCCCTGAAATGGGTGCATTTTTGGTGCCCTATTTGGTCAAAGACTACGACTCTGCCTACGCCATGTTCAACGGCAAGATTGGCGAATCGTTGGACAAAATCTGGCAAGACAAATACAAGGTCAAGGCCCTGTGCTTTTTTGACTATGGCTTCAGGCATTTTTGGACCTCCAAAGCCCCCATCGTGGAACCGCGCGACCTGCGTGGCAAAAAAATCCGGGTTCAACAGGCCAAGATTTTTGGCGATACCATCAACGGATTGGGCGGCAACGCCGTCCCCTTGGCTTGGGGCGAGGTGATCTCGGCGGCCAAATCTGGCGTGGTCGATGGTGGTGACTTGCCTGTGGTCAACATGGATGCCTTGAAGGTCTACGAAGTCTCTAAATACTGCTCGTTGACCTATCACAACTATGGTCCGACCGTGAATGTGATGAACCTCGAGTTTTGGAATGGATTGACCCCTGCCATGCAAAAGCTGGTCTTGGACCTCAGTCGCGAGGCTCAACTGCGCATTCGCAACGCCACCGAGTCAGTCGACAATTTCGAAGCCGCTAAAAAACTGCTCGAGCCGCGTGGCATGACCGTGGTGCAAGCCAATGTCGAGGCCTTTCGCAAAGTGGCGCAACAAAAAATCTGGCCGCAGTACAAGCCACAGTATGGTGCGCTGTGGGAAGAAATCGAAAATCACAAAGGCTGATGTCCGATGGCTGCCACGCTTCATCGCATCGCTCGCATCAGTGCCACCTTGCTGATCATCTTGGCCATCGCCAATTTGTTGGTCGGGGTTTTTTTGCGCTATGTGGTGGGCGCCATCACCGATTACTTTGACCTCGATCCTGTGCCCTATGTATGGGTCGAAGAGGTCGGTGAATTGGCCTTGGCTTGGTTGACCCTGCTGGCTGCGGCCATTGGCGTGCGCCAGCGTTCGCACTTCACTTTGCATGTGTGGCGTTTTTCGCCACATGCTCAGCGAGTGCTCGATGTGGTGCGACATGTGTTGATCGCTCTCTTTGGGCTGTTGGTGGCCTGGTATGGGTGGGGCTTGAGTCAACTCAATGCCGGTCTGTCCTCGCCTGGTTTGCAAATCAACATGGCTTGGTTGTATGCCTCGTCGGTCGTGGGGGGTGTCTTGCTCTGCTTGTACGCCATCTCGATGATCTTTCAGCCCTCTGAATCACAGGGGCACGCATGACTTTGATCTGGGTGTCTTTGCTGTTCGTGGTGTTGGTGCTGTTGTCCATGCCCATTGTCTTTGCATTGGGCTTGGCCGGTCTTTTTGGTTTGTGGCACGGGGGCTACCCCATGCAGCAAATCGCCTCGGCTCTGGTGTCGGGCTCGCAAAGCTGGGTGCTGCTGGCGATACCGTCTTTTGTGTTTGCCGGTGGCTTGATGGAGCGCTGCGGCATGTCCCATGCCCTGGTGGAGTTCGCCCGAGCCTTGGTGGGTTGGGTGCGAGGTGGTTTGGGCATGGCCGTGATCGTGGTGGCCTACTTCTTCTCTGACATTTGCGGCTCTAAGATGGCCGAGGTGTCGGCATTGGGATCCAGCCTGATGCCCCCCCTGAACAAGGCCGGCTACCGGCGCGAGGACTCGGCTTCTTTGATCGCGGCGGGCACGGCCATGGGCATGCTGGTACCCCCTGCGATCTTCATGATCGTGATCAGTCAGGTCACCAACACCTCGGCGGTCACGCTGTTTGTGGCCGGCTTCATACCAGCTGCTGTCATCATGTTGTGCCTGATGGGTTTGGTCTATTTGCGTGCCCGTCAATTCGATTGGCCAGT
The DNA here is from genome assembly GCA_963923185.1 of uncultured Limnohabitans sp. Taxonomy (GTDB): domain Bacteria; phylum Pseudomonadota; class Gammaproteobacteria; order Burkholderiales; family Burkholderiaceae_C; genus Limnohabitans. The sequence continues at coordinate 4,851 of CAWUNN010000158.1, forward strand.
GGACGCCAAACCCTCGATCAGTCGCTTGCGTCAGGCCTCGGCCAGGGCGGCTGTGCCCTTGGTGGTGCCTGTGGTGATTTTGGGCGGCTTTGTATTGGGCATCATCACCGCCACCGAGGCCGGTGCGGTCGTGGCGGGCTATGCCATTGTGGTGGCCAAGCTGTTGTATCGCAACGTGTCTTGGCGCCAAATGACAGAGATTGCATACGACAGTGCCATCTTGACCGGCTCGGTGGTGTTCTTGCTGGCCGTGGCGTCCATCTTTCAGTACCTGATGGGTGTCTCGGGGGCGCCCAAGTTCTTGGCCGAGATGCTGCTGCCCTTGCAAGGTCACCCAGAGTTGTTTTTAATGGGCACCTCGCTGATCAGCATGTTGTTTGGCATGGTGCTCGAGGGCTTGCCTGCTGCCGTGGTGTTGATTCCGGTGGTGTTTCCCATTGCCGAGCAAATGGGCATCAACCCGATTCATTTCAACATCGTGCAAACCGCGTCGGTGGGCATTGGTTTGTTTTTGCCACCCATGGGTGTGGGGC
>CAWUNN010000159.1:0-5370 GCA_963923185.1 uncultured Limnohabitans sp.
CAAGCATTTTGGCGCCTTGCGCAGCACCGATCAGGTCTCACTGCAGATCAGGACGCAAGAGATTCATGCCCTGATTGGACCCAACGGCGCTGGCAAAACCACCTTGGTGGCGCAGTTGGCTGGCCAGCTGCAACCCGACAGTGGTCAGATCATGTTCATGGGGCAAGATGTGGTGCGACTCAGAGCGCACCAGCGGGTTGAGTTGGGGCTGGTGCGTTCGTTTCAGATCACGCGCCTGTTCAAGTCGTTCACAGTGCTAGAAAATGTCACCCTGGCGGTGCAAGCGATACAGCCGCAACGGGCCGCCCTGTGGCGGCCGATGGCGCGCGACAGTGCCATCGAGCAAACCGCCATGGATTGGCTGCAACGGGTCGGCTTGGAACAACAAAGCCACCAGATGGCCACCGAGTTGTCGCATGGCGAGCAACGGGTGCTTGAATTGACGCTGGCCATGGCCACCCAACCCAAGCTGCTGTTATTAGACGAGCCCATGGCCGGTACCGGGCCAAAAGAATCTGAGCGTATCGTGACCTTGATTCAAACCCTTCGGGCCCAACACCAGATGGCCATCTTGCTGGTCGAGCACGACATGGACGCGGTCTTTCGCCTGGCCGATCGCATCTCGGTGTTGGTCAACGGCGCCTTGCTGGCCACCGACAGTCCGCAAGAGATACGACACAACACCCATGTGCGCGCCGCTTACTTGGGCGCCGAGGTGCCGACATGAGCAGCCCCTTGTTGCAAGCCGATCGGGTGTCGGTGGCTTACGGCGCCAGCCAAGTGTTGTTCGAGGTAAGCGCCAGCATTCAAAGCGGCGAAGTCGTCGGCCTGCTGGGGCGCAACGGCATGGGCAAAACCACCTTCATACGCAGCTTGTTGGGCCTAAAAGAAATCCGCTCGGGCCAGATCCAGTTTGCTGGCCAGTCCACGCTGGGCTTGCGCCCCGATCAGTTGGCCCGAATGGGTGTGGCCGTGGTGCCCGAGGGCCGACAGATATTTGCCAACTTGACGGTGGACGAACATCTGAGCGCCTTTCAACAAACCCGCTATGCCGGCACCCAGGTGTGGACCCCGGCCAGCGTCTATGCGCTTTTTCCTCGCTTGGCCGAACGGAAAAAGAACATGGGCAACCAACTCTCGGGCGGCGAGCAACAAATGTTGGCAATCGGGCGGGCCTTGGTGACCAACCCCAAACTGCTGATTTTTGACGAGGCCACCGAAGGCCTGGCGCCGCTGATTCGCGAAGAAATCTGGCGCTGCATCGAACAACTCAGGCAGGCCGGACAGACCCTGATTTTGGTCGACAAATACGTAGCCAAATTGGTGCAGATCGCCGATCGGCATATCATCTTAGAAAAGGGTCGCGTGGTCTGGCAAGGCAGTTCTACCCAACTGGGTACCAACCAAGACTTGTGGCACCGTTACCTGGGCGTTTGACGACCAATTGCAACCCACCTCTCGTTTTTTCTCAGGATGCCATCATGACGACACTCAACATTGATCACTTGGTGCAACCCGACCGAGTGCACCGCACCGTCTACACCGATCAAGAGATCTTTGACCTGGAGATGGAACGCATCTTCGAGTCAACCTGGGTCTATTGCGGTCACGAATCGCAGGTGCGCGAACCGGGCCAATTCCAAACCGTGCAAATTGGCCGCCAACCGATGGTGATGGTGCGCGACAAAGAACAGCGCATCCATGTGCTGTACAACCGTTGCCCGCATCGTGGCGTGCAAGTTTGTGGCAGCCACAGCGGCAACACCGGCAGCGGCTTTGTCTGCCCCTACCACGCTTGGAGTTTTCATCTCGATGGCAAGGTCAGGGCGATTCCGTTGATGAAAGGCTACGAGGGCACCCGACTCCACACCGACGATCCCAACTGCAGCATGGCGCGAGCCGCCCGGGTCGACAGCTACCGAGGTTTTGTTTTTGCCAGCCTCAGCCCCAGCGGTCCCAGCCTGAGTGAGTTTTTGGGTGAAGCCAAAGTGGCTTTTGACGACATGTGCGATCGCTCTCCCGAGGGCGAGGTCGAAGTGGTACCGGTCTGTCACCGCGTGGTGCAACACTCCAATTGGAAGTTTTTCATGGAAAACCAATTGGACGCCTTGCACCCTTCTGTCACCCACCAATCGACCGGCGTGTCGGCCCGCAAAGTCGAAAAACGCATCAAAGAAAAAGATGGCCAAGCCCCTTTGCATTTCCATTATTTGTCCACCTTTGCCTCCAGCTTTGATCAGTGGGACTCGGTGCAAACCGTCAATTTTCCGCACGGCCACGGCATCCTCAAGGCCTACATGGGCTTGCGTCCCCAAGACCCTGACACTTTGGCCTATGAAGAGCTGATGCGCAAAGCCTATGGCCCCGACAAAACCGAAGAATTCTTGTCGCGCAGTATCCACCATGTGTTGATCTATCCGTACCTGTCGGTACAGTCGCCCTTGCAGCAACTGCGTTGCCTGCGCCCCTTGGGACCCAACAAGACCTTGTCCGAGATTTGGCACTTCCGACTCAAGGGTGCGCCCGAGGCGATTTATCGCCGCTCGATGTGGTACTTCAACCTGGTCAACTCGCCCGCCACCATGATCAATGCTGACGACCTCGAGAACTGGACCCGTGGCCAGTGGGGCTTGCAATCGAAAGGACTCGAGTGGGTCAGCTTCCATCGCAACATGGGTGGCGACACCGAACGCGATGGCGTGCTGTACTCCAACAACGGAACCTCTGAAGTGGTCATGCGCAATCAATTCAAAGCATGGCGCCAATACATGGCCAGCGGCTCAAGCGCCAAGTCGGTCTGAAAGGAAACACGCCATGGCACAAACCAAAGTCAAACAAGCACTGGGCAGCGGCGTGGTCATCGAGGCCGTGCAATCGCTCACTGGCGCCGAATCGATCGCCCCCGACCACATGGGCCGCAGCCGCGAGAGTGCGGTGGGCTACATCCCTCGCAGCATCGAGGTCGATCCCGGGTTGTTGCGCCAACTGCAAGTACAGCTGACCTTGCAAGCCGCTTTGCTGGACGCCAAACGCTGGCCAGAATGGATGCAGCTGTTCACCGAAGACGGCTTGTACTGGATGCCAGCCGCCCCCGATCAAACCGATTGGGCCTCACAGCCCTCGATTTTTGCCGAGGATCAGCTCTTGATGGAAGTGCGCGCCAACCGCTTGCTGCACCCCAACGCTTGGTCGCAAGCGGCGCACTGGAGCACCCATCATCAGTTGGGCACAGTGATCGTCGAGCAAGCAAGCGCCGACAGCGCATCGTCCTGGACCCCGTTTCAAATGATGGAGGTGCGGCGCGATCAGGTGCGCCATTTTGGCGGCAGCTACCGCCACCATTGGGTCCTGCAACAAGGCCTCTGGCGCATCCAAATGCAACGTGTCGATCTGTTTAACGCCCAGGCCAGTTACGACTACGTGATTCAGGCTTGGATCTGAGCGCGGCCCTCAGCCCATGTGGAAACCGCCTGAGCGCATCAAATTTCAGTCCAGCCCTGGGCGCACACCGACGCACGAGCAAGCCCTGGCCGCACGACTTTTCAGCCCGTTGCACTTGGGGCCATTGCAACTGCAACAACGCACCTGGGTGCCGGCCATGGTGCCTTGGCGATCCAACGAAGAGGGTGAAGTCACCGAAGACGTGATTCAGTGGTACCGCCGTTTTGCTCAAGGCCGCCCCGGCGCCATCGTGATCGAGGCCACCGGTATTCGTGATGTGCCCAGCGGCCCCTTGCTGCGCATCGGCGACGACCGCTTCATACCGGGTCTGCAACGCCTGACCCAGGCGGTGCACGAAGCCAGCGCTGGGCAAACCCGATTGCTGATTCAGCTGATCGATTTTTTGCGCATTCGCCGCAGGCCCGAGCCCGAGATTTTTTTCCGTCGTCATCTGGTGCTGACGCCCGATCTGTTGCAAAGCGCCGGCTTGCAAGACCTGCCCGAGGCACAGGCCCGCCAGGCCTTATACGAGTTGGGGCCCGAGCACTGGCAAGCACATTTGTCAGCGCGCGATTGGCAAGACTTGCAATGGGGTGCACGCGAACACGTCAACGATATGCACTTGCCACACATCCAACAATTGCCCCAAGAGCTGCCGCAACTTTTTGCCCAAGCCGCGCTGCGAGCCCGTGCAGCCGGTTTTGATGGAGTCGAGCTGCACTATGCACACGCCTACACCATGGCTTCCTTTTTGTCGCGCACCAATCAGCGCACAGATGGGTATGGCGGCAACACCCAAGGGCGCTTGCGCTTGCCCTTGCAGGTCTATGCCGCCGTGCGTCAGGCGGTGGGCGATCAGTACGCCGTGGGCTGTCGCTTCTTGACCGAAGAATGCATCGAGGGCGGCAGCACCTTGCAAGACTCGACCGCCTATGCATTGGCTTTTGCCCAAGCCGGCATGGACTTTTTGTCGACCAGTCGTGGCGGCAAATTCGATGACGCCAAGCAGCCTGGCATCGGCCAAGCCGCCTATCCATACACCGGTCGCAGCGGCTACGAATGCATGCCTCAATATTTGTCGGATGCGCAAGGCCCCTTTGGGCGCAACCGCGCCGCCTCCCGACAGATTCGCCAGGCATTGCGCGCGGCCAATCTGCAGACTCCGCTGGTATGCACCGGGGGTGTGCACAATTTTGATATGGCAGAAGACATGCTGGCCGCTGGCGACTGTGACGCTGTTGGCACCGCCCGGCAAAGCCTGGCCGACCCCGATTGGGCGTTGAAGGTGTGGCACGGTCGCGGCGACTTGGTGCGGCTGTGTGAATACACCAATTACTGCGAAGGCTTGGATCAAAAGCACAAGCAAGTCACCTGCCAACTGTGGGATCGGCTCGATTTAGACCAGCCCGGCCTGCGCTTGTCGCACGATGGCAAACGGCGTTTGGTGGCGCCCGCTTGGAACCCCGGGGATGCATGAGGCATGAAACCACTGCTACCCAGCCTGCACCAAGATACCTTTACCCGCTCAAGCTTGCCGCCGGCGCCGCTTTGGCCCCAACTGCTCGATCCACCGGCGGGCTTGCACTACCCTGATCGGCTCAATGCTGCCAATGCCTTGCTAGACGACCACATCGCAGCCGGCCATGGGCAACGCTTGGCCCTGCGCGGTGCCGGTCAGATTTGGACCTATGCCCAATTGCAAACCCGGGTCGATCAAATCGCCTGGGTGTTGCGCCACGATTGGCAATTGCCGAGTGGCAGCCGGGTGCTGCTGCGCGGCTACAACCACCCCATGCTGGCCGCTTGTTGGTTGGCTGTGATCAAAGCCGGTTGTGTCGCCGTGACCACCATGCCCTTGCTGCGAGAGCGCGAGTTGACCGTGCTGGCCCTGTCTCTTATACACATCTCCGAGCCCACGAGACGGACTCC
>CAWUNN010000160.1:0-5345 GCA_963923185.1 uncultured Limnohabitans sp.
CAAGCCACAGTTTTGTGCCCTTTGCTTGGTACCGCATCGCCTTTGGCGTGCTGGTTCTGTTCACCGCCCACATGGGCTGGGTGCAGTGGGGCTGATTTCAAATCAGCTTTTCATCGGGACCGTGGATCTTTTTCAGGGCTTTGCTCTGAGCCGTTGAGGTCACCAGCGGCACTGTCGTGGGTTCGTTGTGCCACATCGGGTCATCCAAGTCGTCAAAGGCTTGGCGTAATTTTTGGCCCCAAGAAGACCTCAGCATGTGAAAGTAAGCATTGTTCTCATCGATGCACAGCACCTGATCGCAGCACAGGCGGTCGTTTTGGTACACCACCATGTCCAGGGGCAACCCGACCGACAAATTGGATTTCAGGGTCGAGTCCATCGACACCAATGCACATTTGGCCGCCTCGTTCAATGGGGTGTCAGGCGTCAGCACCCGATCCAGCACGGGCTTGCCGTACTTGGACTCGCCGATCTGAAAATAGGGCGTCTCGGCGGTGGCTTCGATGAAATTGCCAGCCGAGTACACCTGGAACAAACGCATCGATTCGCCTTTGATCTGGCCACCAAAAATCAAAGAGACATTGAAATCAACCCCCGCGGCCTTCAAAGAGGCACCATCGCGCTGGTAAACATGGCGCACGGCTTGCCCCAAGATGCGTGCCGCATCGAACATGCTGCTGGCGTTCCAAATCGTCATGGGCTCGTCTTCGGGGTGTTCTTGCAGTTGCTCGACTTGCAAGATTTCGCGCACCGACTGCGCGATGCTCAGATTCCCGGCGGACAGCAAGACCATGAAGCGATCGCCCGGTTTTTCGTAGGCAATGGTTTTGCGAAACGTGCTGATCTGATCCAGACCCGCGTTGGTGCGAGAGTCCGATAAAAACACCAGACCGGCCTTCAATTTGATGCCAACACAATACGTCATGAGAGTTTTTTCAGTTGATAAAGGGCGTCCAAGGCCTCGCGCGGCGACAAGGCATCGGGGTCCAATTGTGCCAACAAGGCTTGCAAAGGGGTGGGCCCAGTGTCCACGGGTTCGGGTGGCGGGGCAAACAAATCCACTTGTGCACGGCTGTGCTCGGCCTGCTCTTGCAGCGATTGCAAGGCGTGCCGCGCGTGTTGCAACACGCCGCTTGGCATGCCAGCCAGGCGGGCCACCTGAATGCCATAGCTGCGACTGGCCGGCCCGCTTTGGATTTCGTGCAAAAACACGACGTCATTGCCACTCTCGGTGGCGCTGACATGCACGTTCATGGCCGCTTTGTGGCTGGCTGGGAACTCGGTCAACTCAAAGTAGTGCGTGGCAAACAAGGTAAACGACTGCGATTTGTCATGCAAGTGGGTGGCAATGCCTGAGGCCAGTGCCAAGCCATCAAAGGTCGAAGTGCCGCGCCCGATCTCGTCCATCAGCACCAGGCTTTGCGCGGTGGCGCTGCGCAAAATCTGCGCCGCTTCCGTCATCTCGAGCATGAAGGTCGATTGGGCATTGGCCAAATCATCGGCCGCCCCAATGCGGGTGTGAATCGCATCGATGGGCCCCAGGCGACACACGCTGGCCGGCACAGGGCTGCCAATGCTGGCCAACAACACAATGATCGCCACTTGGCGCATGTAGGTGCTCTTGCCGCCCATGTTGGGGCCCGTGATCACTTGCATGCGGGCCTGTGGACCCAACTCGGTGTCGTTGGCGATGAAGCCACCACTGGACATCTCGGCCAAGCGGGCCTCGACCACCGGGTGTCGACCTGCTCGGATTGAAATGCAGGGGGTGCGCACAAAATCGGGCATGCACCACTTCAGGGTCAGCCCCCGCTCGGCCAAGGCCAACAGGGCATCGAGTGTCGCCAAGTTGTGGGCCAGCTTCAACAATGGGGGGACATGTGGCTGCAAGGCGTCCAGCAACTGCTCGTACAACCACTTTTCGCGGGCCAAAGCCCGCTCTTGGGCCGACAGCGCCTTGTCTTCAAAGGCTTTCAATTCGGGGGTGATGAAACGCTCGGCGTTTTTCAAAGTTTGGCGTCGACGGTAGTCCGCTGGCACCTTGTCCACTTGGCCTTGCGTGACCTCGATGTAAAAGCCATGCACCTTGTTGAACTGCACCCGCAAATTGGCAATGCCCGTGCGAACGCGCTCGCGCGCTTCCAGGTCCAACAAAAAATCATCGCAATGGTTCTGAATGGCGCGCAATTCATCCAGCTCGGCATCCAACCCGTGGTTGATCACGCCGCCATCGCGCACCAGTGCCGCTGGCTCGGGCAACAAAGCGCTTTGTAAACGCTCTGGCAAGCCAGACGGTGTTTGCAAACCTTCAGCCAGCCCCTGCAATGTGGCATCGCCTTGCAACAAGGCGAATAGTCGCTCACAGCGCTGCAAGGCCAGGCCCAAGGCCACCAATTCGCGCGGTCGCACCTGGCGCAGGGCTGTGCGCGCACTGATGCGTTGCACATCGCTCATGCCTTTGAAGGCCTCACGAAGTGTTTGCCACGGGCCCTGACCTTGTTGCGCATCGCGCCCTTGCAAGGCCGCGATCCATTGCAAACGCTGTTGTGCGACTTGCCGATCGCGCGGGGGCTCGAGCAACCATTGTTTCAACATGCGACTGCCCATGCCAGTCATGCAAGTGTCCAACAGCGAAAACAAGGTGGGGCTGTCTTCGCCACGCAGGGTTTGCGTCAATTCCAGATTGCGCCGGGTCGCCACGGGCAGCTCAATGTGCTGGTCATCGCGTTGCACCCTCAAGCTGCGCACATGGGCCAAAGATTGGCCTTGGGTGTGCTCGGCATAAGCCAACAAGGCCGCCGCTGCGGCATGCGCCTGTGGCAAAGATTCGGCCTGCCAGGCTTGCAGACTTTGCGCTTGCATCTGCTCCAACAATTTGCGCAGGCCGAGTTGCTCATCAAATTGCCAGGCAGGTCGCTGGGTCATGGGGCCTTGCCAAGCCAAACTCTGCCATTGATCTGGGGCCAAGCTTTGGCTGCATATCACTTCGCTGGGGGCCACCCGCGCCAGCCAGGCCCCCACTTGGTCCAGGGCGCACTGCGCCAAATGCACCACGCCTTGGGTCACGCTCAGCCAGGCCAGGCCGACCCCATCGGCGCGTGCAGCTCGACCCCCCACATGCACGGCCAACACATAGGCCTCGGTCTTGTCGGCCAGCAACTCGCTGTCGGTCAGCGTCCCAGGCGTCACCACCCGCACCACTTGGCGCTCGACCGGCCCTTTGCTGGCCCCGACCTCACCCACTTGCTCGCAAATGGCCACCGATTCACCGGCTTTGATCAGACGGGCCAAATAGGTCTCGACCGAATGAAACGGCACGCCCGCCATCACCACCGGCTTTCCCGCCGACTGGCCACGTTGGGTCAAGGTGATGTCAAGCAAGCGCACGGCCTTTTCGGCATCGTCAAAAAACAACTCGTAAAAATCGCCCATCCGATAAAACACCAGGGTGTCGGGGTGTTGCGCCTTGATGGCCAGGTACTGGGCCATCATGGGCGTGTGCCCGGCTTGGGCAAAATCTTCAGAGGACAAGGCGGCGGCAGACATGGTCTGTATCGTAGCGCCTAATTTTGGCCATCTGTGGCCTTGGGGCTTGCTCAGGTCGTCATGGCCTGTCGCACAGCTCTCTCCCACAGGGCCATTTTCTCCAGCGCCTGATCGCGTGACATCAAGGGGGTGAAGGTGCGTTGCGCCTTCCAGCGCCGCGCCACATCGCTCAAGTCACCAAACACCCCCGCTTGCAGGCCTGCCAGATAGGCCGCCCCCAAAGCGGTGGTCTCCGTCACCACGGGACGCACCACCGGAATGCCCAACAAGTCGGCCTGAAACTGCATCAACAAGTCGTTCACACAAGCCCCGCCATCGACCCGCAATTCGTGCACCGGCACCCCGCCATGCGATTGCGCGTCGCGGTTCATGGCCTGCAGCAAGGTGGCACTTTGATAGGCAATGCTCTCCAGCGCCGCGCGCGCGATGTGTCCCAAATGGGAACCCCGTGTCAAACCCACGATCGTGCCTCGGGCTTGCGGCGCCCAATGCGGCGCGCCCAAACCCGTGAAAGCTGGCACCAACATCACCCCACCCGCATCGGGGACGCTCTCGGCCAAGCCCTGAACCTGGGCACTGGATTCGATCGCATGCAAGCCGTCGCGCAACCACTGCACCACCGCGCCCCCAACGAACACGCTGCCTTCCAGTGCCAATTGGACTTGGTGGTCAGTCTGCGCCGCTGACGTGGCGATCAGCCCGTTGTGACTGACTAAAAATCGATCCCCCGTGTGCATCAACATGAAGCATCCTGTGCCATAGGTGTTTTTGGCCATGCCGGGCTCAAAACAGGCTTGGCCAAACAAGGCGCTTTGCTGATCGCCTGCGACCCCGCCGATGGCGATCGGTGCACCGAACACTTCGGGGTCGCTCAGACCAAAGTCGGCACACGAGGGCAACACCTTGGGCAGCACAGAAGCGGGGATGTTCAACATCGCCAACAACTCGTCATCAAACGCATTGCGATGCACATCAAAGAGCATGGTGCGCGACGCGTTGCTGACATCGGTTGCATGCTGCTGGCCACCAGTCAATTGCCAAATCAGCCAACTGTCTACGGTGCCAAAAGCCAATTCGCCTCGCTCGGCCCTTTGCCGGGCGTTGGGGACATGCTCCAAGATCCAATGCAACTTGGTGGCTGAAAAGTAAGCATCGATGCGCAAGCCAGTGCGTGCACAGACCTGATCTTGCATGCCCTTGTGTCTGAGTTGTTCGCAAATCGGCTCGGTGCGGCGGTCTTGCCAGACGATGGCGTTGCAAATGGGCTGGCCCGTGCGTCTGTCCCAAACCACCGTGGTCTCGCGTTGATTGGTGATGCCAATGCTCGCCACATCGCGTGCATTCAGACCCGCCTGGTTCAAGGCCTGTCGGGCTGTGTCGCGCTGCGCCGTCCAAATCTCCATGGGGTCGTGCTCAACCCAGCCGGGTTGCGGGTAAATTTGACGCAGCTCTTGTTGCGCCATGGCCACCAGCCCCCCGTGCTCATCGAACACGATGCTTCGTGTGCTGGACGTGCCTTGGTCCAGTGCCAGCAGGTATTTCATTGAAAACCCTTTCAGGCCACCAGCATGGCGGCGGGTCAGCACTGGGTCAATTCAGGCAAACCCCTTCTTCAAAGGGGCGCGGCGTCGTCGGTGACCTGAGTCTGGCTCGCTGTGAGGGTCGAGGTCACGGCCATCTTGTCGGCCACACTGGCAAATCGGCTGTACTTGCCCAACACCTGCACCATCTGGCCATAAATGCGTGGGTTGCCGGCCAAGCATTCGCGCTGGTGCAAAAAGTCGGCGTCACCACTGAAA
>CAWUNN010000161.1:0-5339 GCA_963923185.1 uncultured Limnohabitans sp.
GCCATCAGCTGTTCGCCGATCAGCTTTTGAATGCCATAGCTGGTTTGGGGCGTGGGCAAGGTCTGGTCGGTGACCACCCAAGGGCCGGTGGGTGCGGGGGCCTCTGCGGGCCACCCAAACACCGCCAAAGAGCTGGCAAACACCACCACCGGTTGGGTGTCCAAGGCGCGGCAGGCGGCCAGCAAGGCTTGGGTGGCGGCCAGGTTGCTGCGCATGCCCAGATCAAAATCGGCTTCGCATTCACCGCTGACCGCTGCAGCCAAGTGATACACCACGTCAGTGCCCTTGGGCACAGCAGGCACACCCTGAGGTCCTGGGCTCAGCAAGGCATTCAAATCGCCGACACAGGCTTTGACCCTGGGGTCGGCGGTCAGATCGGCAGGCGGTGCAAACTGATCGACCAGAGTCAGTCGTTCAATGGATCGGGAGGCCGATCCATTGACTGAGAATTGACCTTGTTTCAACAAGGCGCGAGCCAAGCGGGCGCCCAAAAAACCGGCGCCGCCGGTGATGACAATGTTCATGAAATCTCCTCACATGCCGGCATAGTTGGGGCCGCCGCCCCCTTCGGGCGTGACCCAAACGATGTTTTGGCTGGGATCCTTGATGTCGCAAGTTTTGCAATGCACGCAATTTTGCGCGTTGATTTGCAGCCGATCTGCGCCGTCTTCGTTTTTGACAAACTCGTACACGCCGGCCGGGCAGTAGCGGCTCTCGGGGCCCGCGTATCGGCTCAGGTTGACCGACACCGGCACCGCAGTGTCTTTCAAGGTCAAGTGGGCGGGCTGGTTTTCTTCGTGATTGGTGTTGCTGATGAACACGCTAGATAGTCGATCAAAAGTCAGCTTGCCATCGGGTTTGGGGTAATCGATGGGGGTGCACTCGTTGGCAGGACGCAAGTTGGCGTGATCGGGCTTTTCTCGGTGGACGGTCCATGGGATGTGACCGCGCAACACAAATTGCTCGATGCCGGTCATCAAGGTGCCCACCGTGAAGCCTTTTTTGAACCATTGCTTGAAGTTGCGCGCCTTGTTCAGCTCGGCATGCAGCCAACTGGCCTCAAAGGCTTGCGGGTAAGCGCTGAGTTCATCGGCACTGCGACCTTGACCCAAGGCTTCAAAAGCGGCTTCGGCGGCCAGCATGCCGGTTTTGATGGCCGCATGGCTGCCCTTGATGCGGCTGGCGTTCAGGTAGCCGGCATCGCAGCCCACCAAAGCGCCACCTGGAAAAACCGTTTTGGGCAAACTCAACAAGCCGCCCGCGGTGATGGCGCGTGCACCATAGGACAAGCGTTTGCCAGGTTGGATGCCATGGCTGGCGTCACCTTCAAAGTACCACCGAATGTGGGGGTGGGTCTTGAAGCGTTGGAATTCTTCAAATGGGCTCAGCCATGGGTTTTGGTAATCCAGCCCCACCACAAAGCCCACCACCACTTTGTTGTCGGCCATGTGGTACAAAAAAGAGCCGCCATAGGTGGCTGCATCCAGGGGCCAACCACCGCTGTGCAGGGCCAAACCAGCTTGGTGGCGAGCGGGGTCGATTTCCCACAACTCTTTGATGCCAATCGCATGGCTTTGCGGGTCTTTGCCGGCGTCCAGTTTGAAATGAGCGATCAGCTGTTTGCCCAAGTGGCCACGGGCGCCTTCGGCAAAAATGGTGTACTTGGCATGCAACTCCATGCCCAATTGAAAATTCTCAGTGGGCTCGCCGTCTTTGCCCACGCCCATGTTGCCGGTGGCCACCCCCTTGACGGCGCCTTGCTCGTTGTACAGCACTTCGGCCGCCGCAAACCCCGGAAAAATCTCGACACCCAAGGCCTCGGCTTGCTCGGCCAGCCAACGGGTCACCTCACCCAAGCTGACGATGTAGTTGCCTGCGTTGTGAAAACAAGGTGGCAGCAGCGCATTGGGCACCCGCGTCGCACTGTTCTCAGACATGACCATGAACGCATCTTCGGTGACCGGTTGATGCAAGGGCGCCCCCCGTTCTTTCCAGTCGGGAAACAGTTCGGTCAATGCGCGCGGGTCCATGATGGCCCCAGACAAAATGTGGGCCCCGGGTTCTGAGCCTTTTTCCAACACCACCACAGACACCTCTTGGCCTTTTTCTGCAGCCAGCTGTTTCAGTTTGATGGCGGTGGACAGGCCGGCAGGACCGGCGCCCACCACCACCACGTCGTATTCCATGGCTTCTCTGGGGCCGAATTGGGCAATGATGTCTTGTGGCGTCATGGTCAAAGTGATCTGTCTTGTGTGACACTTATTCTATGCCGAGCCCCGATGGGTGTCGCTATGATGAAAAGGCCAACAGGAGGACAAGATGGCTTACAGCATGGATTTGAATGGCCGAGTGGCCCTGGTGACCGGCGCGTCCAGTGGCTTGGGTGCCCAATTCGCCAAAACCCTGGCCCAAGCCGGTGCGGCGGTGGTGCTGGCCAGCCGCAGGCTGGATCGCTTGAAAGACTTGCGCTCACACATCGAGGCAGACGGTGGTGTGGCCCATGTGGTGGCACTGGACGTGACCGACCCGCACAGCATCGCCGCTGCAGTGGCGCATGCCGAGACCGAAGTCGGACCGATCGATATTTTGGTCAACAACTCGGGCGTCAGCACCACCCAGCGCTTGCTGGACGTCAAGCCCGAAGACTTTGATTTCATTTTTGACACCAATGTGCGGGGTGCGTTTTTTGTCGCTCAAGAGGTCGGCAAGCGCATGGTGGCTCGCTCCAAAGGCACAGCCCCAGGCACTTTCACGGGCGGGCGAATCATCAACATCGCCTCCATGGCAGGCTTGAAGGTGTTGGCTCAAATCGGCGCCTATTGCATGAGCAAATCGGCCGTCATCCAAATGACCAAAGCCATGGCGCTGGAGTGGGGGCGCTTTGGCATCAACGTCAACGCCATCTGCCCAGGCTACATCGACACCGAAATCAACCACCACCACTGGGACACCGAGCCAGGACAAAAATTGATCAACATGCTGCCCCGCAAACGCGTTGGGCAACCCCAAGATTTGGATGCCTTGTTGGTTTTGCTGTCCAGTGGCCAGAGCAATTTCATCAATGGCGCCATCATTGCGGCCGACGACGGCTTTGCCTTGTGAAGGGCCGATGCCATGAAAATTCAAATCCCTGAACGCAAAAAGCTGGTGCATCAATCTTTGATCCCCATCCGTTGGGGCGACATGGACGCGATGGGGCATGTCAACAACACGAATTATTTTCGTTACATGGAGAGCGTTCGCATCGATTGGCTAAACGCTTTGGGCGCATCACCCAACCCCTTGGGCATGGGGCCGGTCATTCTCAACGCGTTTTGTAATTTTCACCAATCGCTGGTCTACCCCGGCGAAGTGCGGGTCAAAATGTACGCCAGTGACCCTGGGCGATCGACCTTTGAGACTTGGGCCACCATGGAGTACGACCATCAGCCCGGCGTGTTTTATGCCACGGGCGGCGCCACGATCGTTTGGGTGGACCATCAATTGCACAAATCTGCGCCCTTGCCCGATCACATCAGGCAATGTGTCACGGTCTGAGGCGGGACTTATTTTTTCGGCATGCGGCCCATCAGGTAAAACTCTGGGTTGGGCATCATGCCGCTGAAGCTGGCCATGCGGTTAGAGAGGCCAAAAAATGCCGTGATGGCGGCAATGTCCCAAATGTCCTCGTCGTTCAGTCCTTGGGCGTGCAGCGCAGCAAAATCGGCCTCTTCTATTTGGTCTGAATGCAAGCAGACCTTCATGGCAAAGTCCAAGATCGCGCGTTGTCGGGCGCTGATATCGGCCTTGCGGTAATTGATGGCCACTTGATCGGCCACCAGTTGTTTTTTCTCATAAATGCGCAAAATGGCGCCGTGGGCCACCACGCAATACAGGCAATGGTTGGCGGCACTGGTGGCGGTCACGATCATTTCGCGCTCACCCTTGGTCAAGCCGCTTTCACGCCCCACGCTCTCGGGCACCATCAGGGCGTCGTGGTAGGCAAAGAATGCTCGCCACTCAGCAGGTCTGCGAGCCAAGGCCAGAAAGACATTGGGCACAAACCCAGCCTTTTCTTGGACTTCCAGCACCCTTTGGCGCAAATCTTCGGGCAAATCTTTGATTTCAGGGGCTGGGTAGCGCATGCGGATCGGTCTCCAAAATGAAATGGCTTAGAAAGTAATGTATCGTATAGGTTTTTGCGATCCTGACAGGAGCTCTCTGTGAACAAGATTTACCCTTCAGCGGCGGCGGCCTTGCAAGGCGTTTTGGCCGATGGGCAGATGTTGGCCGTGGGCGGTTTCGGCTTGTGCGGCATCCCCGAAGCCCTCATCGATGCTGTGCGCGACAGCGGCGTGAAGAACCTGACGGTCATCTCCAACAACGCCGGTGTCGATGGTTTTGGCTTGGGTAAATTGTTGGAAACCCGTCAGGTCAAAAAAATGATTTCCTCTTACGTGGGGGAAAACAAAGAGTTCGAGCGCCAGTATTTGGCAGGTGAATTGGAGCTGGAGTTCACGCCCCAAGGCACTTTGGCCGAAAAACTGCGCGCTGGTGGTGCGGGCATCCCCGCTTTCTTCACCAAGACCGGTGTCGGGACGGTGGTGGCCGATGGCAAAGAGTTGCGTGAATTCGATGGCCAAACCTACGTCATGGAGCGTTCCCTGGTGCCCCAACTGTCGTTGGTCAAGGCCGATGTGGCCGATCGCAGTGGCAATTTGCGCTTCAATCTGACCGCCCGCAACTTCAACCCGGCCGCGGCCACCGCAGGCAAGATCTGTATTGTCGAGGTCGAGCGCATCGTCGAGACCGGTGAGCTGGCCCCAGACGACATCCATTTGCCTGGCATTTATGTGCACCGCATCGTGCACAATCCCAACCCCGAAAAACGCATTGAAAAACTGACCCTGCGCGACAGCAAGTAAGGAGTGAACATGTCCTGGACCCAAGATCAGATGGCGGCACGCGCCGCGCAGGAATTACAAGACGGTTTTTATGTCAATCTGGGCATTGGCATCCCCACTTTGGTGGCCAACCATGTGCCCAACCACATCGAGGTGTGGCTGCAATCTGAAAACGGCATGATGGGCATTGGCCCATTTCCGACTCAAGACGAAGTCGATCCAGACCTGATCAATGCAGGCAAGCAGACCGTCACCACCATCCAAGGCACGTCCATTTTTGGCAGCGACCAATCCTTTGCCATGATTCGGGGGGGCAAGATCAATTTGTCCATTTTGGGCGCCATGCAAGTCAGCGAAAAAGGCGACTTGGCCAATTGGATGATCCCAGGCAAGATGGTCAAAGGCATGGGCGGCGCCATGGATTTGGTGGCCGGTGTGCCCTACGTCATTGTGCTC
>CAWUNN010000162.1:0-5329 GCA_963923185.1 uncultured Limnohabitans sp.
CTCAGGCGGCTTTGGTGGGCGCGCAGGCCAGCTTGTGGCCCAGCTTGGGTTTGTCCTCCGGAGTGACTCGCAGTGCCAATCAATTGGCTGCGGTTCAGGGGACGTCTTTCAACGTGTCCACCCCCCTGAGCTGGCAAGTGGACCTTTGGGGGCAACTGGATGCGCAGATTCAGTTGGCCGCGGCCAATCTGGAGTTCAATCGCGAAAGTTGGGCGGCTGGACGCATTGCCGCACAGTCTACGTTGATGCAAACCTACGTCAGTTTGCGAACTGCAGAGCGACAATTGGATGCTTTGCAAAGAGCAGAGCAAGCCTATCAACGTTCTTTGGATTTGACTCAAGCCCGTTACTTGGCAGGCGTGGTGGCCTCGACCGACGTGGAGCTGGCCCGCAATCAATGGGCCAGTACTCGCGCACAACGCTTGGACATGTTCACCCAAATGACTCAATTGCAACATGCGGTGGCGGTCCTGTTGGGCTTGCCCCCCTCTGAGTTGGAGTTGCCCTTGCTGAGCGAAGCTCAATTGCGCAAAGGTCCTTCGGACCCACCCGAATTGCCTGACAACATCCCAGCCAATTTGCTCGACCGGCGACCTGATTTGCAAGCAGCCAAACGCCAATTTGAAGCTGCCAACGCCCAAGTTGGCGTGGCTGTTGCGGCCTTTTTCCCTACCGTCAACTTCAACCTGTCTGCGGGCTATCGCTCGCCTGAACTGAGCAATTTAGGCAAAACATCCACTCAGTTTTGGTCATTGGGTCCAGGGCTTGCTGTCAACTTGATTGATTTCGGTCAACGTCGCGCCGCACGCGATCAAGCTGTGGCAGCACGCGATGCGGTGCTGGCGACTTACCGCCAAACCGTGTTGACGGCTTATCAGCAGGTCGAAGACAACCTGGTGGCCGTGATTCAACTCAAGCAGCAAGAGCAGGCCCAGCGTCAGGCCTGGCGCGCAGCTCAGCGCAACCTGGAGTTGACTCAAGACCAGTATGTGGCCGGAACCGTGAGCTACCTCAATGTGGTCAGCGCCCAAACTTCGGCTTTGACCGCCGAGCGGGCGTGGCTTGATGTCCAATCACGTCGTTGGCTGGCCACCAACACCTTGATGGCCGCCGGATTGCGTTTTTAAGATTCAGGTGATGGCTGCGATGGCTTGCGCTTGGGCATGCATCACCGCTTGGCCGATCGCAGGGCCACGCAATCCCTTGGCCATGGCTTGCTGATGCAGCGCTTTGATGTCTAGCGATTGCAAAGCTTGCAAGGCACGCAGCCACAGTTGGGCTGCCGATCGGGTCTGATCGGTGTGGGCCCAATGCGCAGCCAGATCCAACAGTGAGGTCACTCGTTGCGGCCGTCTTTGGGCATCGAGCCGGTGCAACAACTGACAGGCATGGGTGGCATCGACCCAAGGGGTCAGCAACTCGGTTTGGAAGGCCGCCCAGGCCTCTGAGAGCTCAGCCACTTCGGTGGGCGTGCGCAAGCGCTGGTTGATGCTTTGCATCTGCTTGGCCGAGCAGCCCTGGCACCAAAGGGCCCAACGTTGCGCCAAATCGGCTTGCGGCCATTGCTCAAGCACGGCCCAAGCATGCAATCGCTCGCTCCCCTGTTCGGGCAACTCGGACCACAAGCGCGACCATGCACCACACTCGACCAAGACCTGGGCCATGCGAGCGGGGTGTGGGGTCTGCAGCCCTCGTGAAATCTCTTGCCACACACGCTCTGGCACCAGCGCGTCGATCTCACCGCTTTTGACCATCTGCTGTGCCAAGGCCAGGGTCTCGGGGGCCACGACGAAGCCATCGAAGCGTGCAGCAAAGCGAGCCAAGCGCAAAATTCGAACGGGGTCCTCTTGGAAGGCCTCGGTCACATGGCGCAAGATGCCTTCTCTCAAGTCATGTTCACCACCAAACGGGTCGATCAAGTGGCCTTGGTCGTCTTGGGCCATGGCATTGATGGTCAAATCTCGGCGTGCCAAGTCTTGTTCTAACGTGACATCGGGCGCTGCATGCACGACAAAGCCTTTGTAACCTGCAGCGGTTTTGCGCTCGGTGCGGGCCAACGCATGTTCTTCACGGGTTTGTGGATGCAGAAAAACTGGAAAATCACGCCCCACGGGTTCGTAGCCCAGCGCCACCATGTGCTCGGGGGTGGAACCCACCACCACCCAGTCGCGGTCTGACCCGGCCAAGCCCAGCAAGCCATCGCGCACGGCACCACCGACCAGGTAAATCTGCATGGGTCTATGGTAACCGCGTGGCAAAGACACCTTCAAGGGACATGCCCGAGCCCAAACCCAACTCGGGCAAGCCTGGGCATTGGCCACTCAAGACGTTGTCCACTTGCATCGAGGCCAGGTTGTCTCGGCTCATCAAGGGCTCGCCTGGGGCCCACTCCAACAACAAAGCTTGTAGCCAAGCCATGGCATAAGGCATGGGCAGCACCGGTCTGGGGCAACCGGCCCATCGACCAGCATGTCGCACCAAATCAGCCAAAGTCAAGACCTGCGGTCCTCCCAATTCGCAGGTGACACCTTGCCTGCGGACATCGTTGATCAGTTGAGCCACCGATTGGGCCACATCGATCACCCAAACGGGTTGAAAACGTGCCGATGCCCCAGCCAAAGGGACCACAGGCGTCCATTTCTGTAACTGAGCAAAGACCTGGATGAAGCGATCGTCCGATCCAAAAATCACGCTGGGTCGCAACAAGCTGAGCTGAACACCATGGACTTGAGCCATCTCTTTCAAGGCCAGTTCACCTCGGCCTTTGCTGCGCAAGTACATCGAAGGCCCTTGTGCATCAGCACCCAAGGCGCTGATGTGGATCAAACTTCGAACACCCGCTTGAGCGCAGGCTTTGGCCACGCGCAATGGCAACTGCACATGAATGTGTTCAAAGCGGTATTCATTGCCGTGCAACACGGCAATGAGATTGACCACCACATCATGTCCGCGCACCAGCTCATTCAGGCTGGCATCATGGTGAACATCCACTTCGCGCACGGTCACAGTCGGCCAAACCTGCACCTCACGGGCTGCAGCCCTTCGACGGGTGGCCACTGTCACCGCATGACCCTGTCGGGCCAAAGCGGCACACACATGACGACCGACAAAACCTGTGCCACCCAATAACAAAATTCTTTTCATGATTTGAAACTCCGACCGGCTATTTTCAGATCATTGACCAATACTTGGGTTTTACAAGGGATTTGCGGCCTTTGCATCGGGTGCACAACACGCATAATAGGCACATGAATGCCTTAGACGCCCTGAAGCAAAGCACCATCGTTGTTGCCGATACGGGAGAATTTGCGCAACTGGCGCAATTTCAACCCCAAGACGCCACCACCAATCCATCGTTGATCTTGAAGGCGGTCCAAAAGCCCGAGTATCAACCGCTGTTGAGTGAGGTCTTGGCCAAACATCGCGAGCGGCCCATGGATGAGGTCATTGACCGCTTGCTGGTGCACTTTGGCTTGAGAATTTTGGACACCATCCCTGGACGCGTCTCCACCGAGATTGATGCCCGTCTGAGTTTTGATACCCAGGCCACTTTGGGCAGGGCTCGCCGCTTGGTGAACTTGTACCAAGCCAGCGGCGTCGACACGAGCAAGCATTTATTGATCAAAATCGCCGCCACCTGGGAGGGCATTCAAGCCGCACGCGTGTTAGAGCAAGAGGGCATACACACCAACTTGACTTTGTTGTTTGCCTATTGCCAGGCCGTGGCCTGTGGTCATGCGGGCGTGCAACTGATTTCGCCATTCGTGGGACGCATTTACGATTGGTACAAAAAATCTGCTGGATCTCAGTGGGATGAAGCAGCCCAGGCCGGCAGCAATGATCCAGGTGTGCGTTCAGTGCGAGCCATTTACAACCACTTCAAAAACCATGGCATCCGCACCGAAGTCATGGGTGCGAGCTTTCGCAATGTGGGTCAGGTGATGGCCTTGGCGGGTTGCGATTTGTTGACCATCAGCCCCGAATTGCTGACCCAACTCAGCCAAAGTCAAGAGCCGGTGCCCAGGCTGCTGAGCCCCGAGTTGGCGGCTCAGTCTCCCAGCCCAGAAGTTCGATTGGATGAGCCAGGTTTTCGCTATGCATTGAATGAAGACGCCATGGCCACTGAAAAGCTGGCTGAAGGCATCCGAGCGTTTGCCTCAGATACGGTCAAACTTGAAGCACTGATCCAATCTGTCGCATAAAAAAACCGCCTAAAAAGGCGGTTTTTGATTCGCTGTCAGCGCACCCGTTCAAACGGCAGACTTGCGATCCAAGCAAGTCTGGGCGCTTTTGCCTATTTTCAGGCAGTGGCCAAGGCCTTGACCTTGGTCGACAGGCGGCTCTTGTCGCGAGCAGCCTTGTTTTTATGGAAGATGCCTTTGTCTGCAACGGCATCCACCACGGCTTGCATTTTGCCAAACAGCTCAGTGGCTTTTGACTTGTCACCGGCAGCAACGGCTTTTTCGACGTTTTTGACGGCGGTGCGGTATTTGGAGCGCAACGATGTGTTGGCGGCGTTCAATTTCACGTCTTGACGGGCGCGTTTGCGGCCCGACGCCAGGCGCGGGTTCTTTTTCTTCGGCTTTCCAGAGGCCATTTTGAATTTCCTTTGTGTCTGTGGATGATGACAGCGAACCCATGATTATAGCCGACATACACCCACGATGCAGGCCACTACACTATGGGCATGAGCTTGTTCAAATCAGCCTCGACGGTTTCGCTGTGGACCTTGGCTTCGCGAATCACGGGTTTGGGACGTGAATTGTTGATCGCGTCCATGTTTGGCGCCAGCGCCTTGACCGACGCCTTCAATGTGGCTTTTCGCATTCCGAACTTGTTCAGGCGCTTGTTTGCTGAAGGGGCCTTCAGCCAGGCTTTTGTGCCGGTTTTGGCCTCCACCCGACAAGCCCAAGGCGATGACGCCACCCAGACTCTGGTGGGACATGTCGCCAGCTTGCTGTTTGCGGCTTTGGCCGTCACCTGTGTCCTCGGGGTGGTGGGGGCTCCGGTGTTGGTTTGGGCTTTGGCCAGCGGCCTGAGTCAAAGCAGCCAGGGTCAAGAGGCTGCAGTTCAGATGACCCGGATCATGTTTCCTTACATTGGTTTCATGTCTTTGGTGGCTTTGTCGGCGGGGGTGCTCAATACCTGGCGCAAGTTTGCGGTACCCGCAGCAGCACCTGTGTTGCTCAATCTGTCGATGATCGGTCTGGCTTGGTGGGGCGGCCCTTGGGTGCAGGCATGGGGGTGGCCACCCATTTATGCTTTGGCTTGTGGGGTGATGCTGGGCGGCTTGCTGCAATTGTTGGCCATGTGGCTGGCCTTGCACCTG
>CAWUNN010000163.1:0-5313 GCA_963923185.1 uncultured Limnohabitans sp.
CGCAAATCGCCATGCTCGCAGCTGACGATGATGGGGCCAAAATGCTGATGCGCATCGCTGAATTGAGAGGACAAACCTGGATAGGCAGCACCGCCGTAGTTGCGCTCTGCTTTTTGCTGGGCTTCGGCCTCTTCTGAGCTGGCGTTGGCCAAGGTGCGACGTGTGCGTTGATGGGTGAGGGGGGATTTGGCATCGGCCATTTCACCGATGCCGTCCATGAGGACATCGCTGTCGTAGTGGCCAAAGCCGTTGTAGGTCAGGTTGGCCACCACACCGTGATCAAAATCAATCATGGCCATGTAAGCCCCCTCGGTGGGTCGGCTGCGATCCCAAGCACCCGTGCGCGCATGAACTGTGCTGGCCATGCCGCCGGCCAGCAAACGCACGATGTCCACCTGATGGGCCGCTTGGCTGAACACGACCCCTCCACCCAAGCGGGTGTCCAATTCTTCGGGCCGCCTGGGGCGGTATAAAAAATCGGTGAAGTTCATGGCGTGGATCATTTGCACTGCGCCCCATTGACCGCTGTCGATCAAGGCGCGGGCCAATCGCACTGGGCCATCAAAGCTGTGGCTGTGGCCCAAGATCAGGTGAGTGCCCGCGGCCTCGCAGGCCTGGATCATGCGGTCGCAATCGCTCAAGGTCAGAGCCATGGGTTTTTCAACCAAGGCGTGTTTGCCCTGTTGCGCCACCAACTCGACATGCTCGGCATGCAAGCCATGGGGGGTGGCGACATAGACCCACTCGACGCTGGGGTCCGCACACAGGGCGGCAGGACTCTCATGCGCATGGCCTCCAAAATCTTGCTCAAATGCGCGCAAGGCCGAGGGGCGGCCATCGCAAGCAGCCACCATCTGAATCCGAGGGTCCAGCACCCAAGTGGGCAGCATCAAGGTGAAGGCTCGACCCATGCCCAGCACACCCAGTCGAATCGGTGAGTCGTTCATAAATCCAGCACCAAACGTGAATCCTTCGCACGTGACACGCAGGGCATGATGCATCGCACTCGCTCTTCAGGCAACAGGACCATGTCGCGGTGTTCTGCCGTGCCTTGCAGCAGTCCCACTTTGCAAGAACCACAGGTGCCGCTTTCGCAAGAGCTGGCGACCTGTGTGCCGCTGTCGCGCAATGCTTGCAACAAGGTCTGTCCTGCAGCGACGTGGACCATTTTTTGGCTGCGCGCCAACTCGACCTCAAACGCTTGATCGTCGGCTTGCTGTTGGGTGTCGGCGATGAAGCTCTCAAAGTGAATCGATGACTCGGGCCAATGTCCCGTCATGTCGCGTACCGCATCCATCAAGGCCGATGGACCACAACAGTAGACATGACAGCCGGCCCGTGGTTTTTCAAACAGCCCCCACAGGTCAAAAGCCTGATGGGGGTCGCCTTGGTCGTGGTGCAGCGTGACTGAACTAGACCAAGCTGAGTCTCGCAATGCTTGAGCGAATGCCGTACTCTCCTCGTTGCGGGTGAGGTAGATCAGCTGGAAGGGGCGTGTCCCCTCTTGGTGCAAGCTGTGCATCATGGCCATCATGGGCGTGATGCCGATGCCACCGGCCACCAGAAGGAAGCTACGCGCCTTGTCACTGAGTGAAAAATGGTTGTTGACTGCCCCCACCCACAGGGTGTCGCCTTCTTTCAGGCCATCGCACATGCTGACAGAGCCGCCACGTCCTTGGGCTTCGCGCTTGACGGCGATGAGGTAGCGGTCTGACTCCATCGGGTCACCACACAAAGAGTAGGGGCGCAACAGCCCGTTAGGGGTTTGCACTTGGATGTGTGCCCCAGCGCTGAATGCGGGCAAGGGGCCGCCATCAGGGGCGCACAATTCAAACTCCATCACATCGCGAGCCACGGTCTTTTTTTGTGTCACGCGCAAAGCCCTGAGTTCGCCGTTTGGATTCATGGTCTGATTCAGTCCGTGGTGTCAATGGGGTCAAGCTGGGTGCAAAGGTCGGATTACAGGTATTATCTTAGATGTCTAAGATGTTGGTTGTTCAATGAATCAAAATGAATTCATGCCATGCAAGGCTCTTCGCGTGGTGTTTCGGATGCTGGCCGTGCTGGGCCTGTCTGGCTCGGTGTGGGCGCAGGGCTTTCCTAGCAAACCGGTCAAATTCATCGTGCCTTATGCCGCCGGTGGCTTGCCCGATACGGTGGCCCGCATCGTCGCCCAAAAACTGACCGAGCGCATGGGGCAGTCGGTGGTGGTGGACAACAAGCCTGGTGGCAATGGCGTGGTGGCCTATCAAACCCTGATGCAAGGTCAAAATGATCACCACGTCTTCATCGTGACCGATGGCTCGATGCTCTCGATCACACCCTTGATCAACAAATCGGCCAACTACGTGGTGGGCAAAGACCTTGAACCCGTGGCCATGCTGGCCAGATCGCCATTGTTTTTGGTCACCAACACCAAAACGGGGATCAAATCGTTGCGTGAATTCACTGAGCAAGTTCGGGCTCATCCTGGTCGCTATACCTATGGCTCGTCTGGCATTGGCAGCACCCATCACCTGAGCATGGAGGCCTTGAAATCTGATCTCAAGCTGGATGTCAGGCACATTCCTTTTCGAGGCACAGGTCAATCGGTACCGGCATTGATCGGTGGCCAGGTGGATTTTTTGTTTTCTGCCTTGCCTTCGCTGACAGGCTTTGTCAAAAGCAACCAGGTGACTTTGCTGGGCAGCAACGCCTCCAAGCGCTCACCCCAAGAGCCCGATGTGCCCACCTTGTCTGAGGTGGTCAAGGGTTATGATTTCTCGGTGGCCATTGGCGCATTGGCCCGCAGCGGCACCCCGCCTGAGGTGATTCGCAAGTTGGCCGATGACATTGCTTGGGCGGTGCGACAACCTGAGGTGATCGATAAATTCAACTCTGCCAGCATCGAGCCTGCTGGCTTGGGCCCCGAGGCCTATGCCCGTGACATCGAGCGCGAAACCCAAGCCATGGGCAAGGCCGGCAAAGCGGCCAACCTCAAGGCCGAGTGAGCGCAGTTGGATCTGAGCTTCATGTCTTGGACCCTGGCTGTGTGGGCCAGTTGCATGCTGGGCGTGGGGGGCTTGATCAAAGGGGTCCTGGGCGTGGGCTTGCCGTTGGTGGCGGTGCCCTTGTTGTCGCTGATTCTGCCCAACTCCATGGCCATGGGTTTGCTGGTCGTGCCCGTGTTGTTGTCCAACCTGATCCAAGCGGTGCAGGGTGGGCGACTGCCTTTTGCCCTGAGGCGGTTTTGGCCTTTGATCTTGGCCCAGCTCTTGGCGACATTGCTGGCGGTTTATTTCAGTCAATCTTGGTCCACCCGTGCGATCAACGGCTTCATGGCTGTCACGGTCATTTTGGCGGTGTTGTCGATGGTGATGCAGCCCCGAGGTGAGATCGCGCCCCGACACCAAGTGTGGTTGGCCCCCTTGGTGGGCGCCATGTCGGGGGCTTTGGGGGGAGTGTCTTCTTTGTCGGGCCCCATGATCATCACCTACTTGATGGCGTTGCGTTTGCCACGCGAAGAGTTTGTCGGCAGCATCAGCATGATTTACCTGCTGGGTTCAGCACCCATGTACTTGGCCATGCTGTGGTGGGGACGGTTTGGTTGGTCAGAGGTGGGTGGGTCGGTTTTGGCCATGGTGCCCGTGTATGTGGGGCTGAGCGTGGGCAACCACCTGCGCTCGCGTTTGTCTGAGCTGGTGTTCAGGCGTTTGATGCTGGTCTTTTTGACTTTGCTGGCTGTTTTGTTGTGCTTCAAATGAACCCGGGCCTGCCGCTGGCCGTCTGCGACGCCTAGCACTTACCCTGACAAAGGCCTTTTCGCCTTGACGCATGGATGATCAGTCGATAGATTCCATGCATGCAAAAATGGTTGATTGAACAAGGCACCATCGTCACGATGGACCCCCAAATGGGCGATCTGCCCATCGGTGATGTGTTGATTGTGGGCGATCGCATCCAAGAGATTGCGCCGCGCATTCAGGCCGAGGATGTCCAGCGCATCGACGCCCGTGGCATGGTGGTCATCCCAGGCCTCATCAATGCCCACATGCACACCTGGCAGACGGGCCTGCGCGGGGTCGCAGGCAATTGGACGGTGCTGGAGTATTTCAAAAAAATGCATGCGGGCTTGGCCACCTTGTTCAAGCCCGAAGATTTGTACATTGCCAATCGAGTTGGTGGGCTCAATCAACTCAACTGTGGCACCACCACCTTGGTTGACTGGTGTCACAACAACCCGACCCCGACACACACCGACGCCGCCATCGATGGCTTGGCCGACAGCGGCATCCGTGCGGCTTTTTTTCATGGCTCACCCAAGCCCGACCCCAAACCGGGCCAAAAACCTTTTTGGGAAGTGCCACACCCGCGCCATGAAGTGGAGCGCTTGCTCAAAGAGCGCTTCAGCACCCAGAACCAATTGTTGACTTTGGGGATGGCGATTTTGGGGCCACATTACTCGACTTACGAGGTGGCCGTGGAAGATTTTCAGTTGGCACGCGAGATGGGGCTGATCGCCAGCATGCATTGCGCGGGCGCCGCTGCTCGGGTCCCCGATGGCTGGGACCGATTGGCCCAAGCGGGCTTGTTGGGGGACAACAACAACATCGTGCATGGCAACGACTTGACCGACGCGCAGTTGAGCTTCATGCTTGATCAAGGCGTCACATTTTCATTGACCCCCGAGACCGAAATGTTCCAAGGTCACGGCTTTGCCATCACCGGCCGTTTGCGCCGCTTGGGACATCAGCCTTCGCTGGGGGTGGACCTGGAGTCATGCATCAGCGGAGACATGTTCACGGTGGCCCGCATGGCCATGGCGACCCAGCGTGCCTTTGACAACGCACAGTCCAAACAAGAACGCGGTCAGTTGCCTGACACCTCGACCATCACAGCCCGCGAAGCTTTGGCTTGGGTCACGATCGAGGGCGCACGCATGCTCAAGATGCAAGACCGCATCGGTTCGTTGACCCCTGGCAAACAGGCCGATGTGGTGCTGATCCGAGCCAGTGATTTGAACATGCAGCCCATGCACGACCCAGTGACCTCGGTGGTGACGCAAACCTCAATGTCCAACATCGACACCGTGATGGTGGCCGGACAGCTCAAAAAATCCAAGGGCCAATTGTTGGCTGACGACATCGCCTTGTTGCAACATCGTCTGTCCGATTCGGGGCTGCGCATCATGCGCGATTTACAAGCATTGCTGCACTAAAGCCACAGCCCGCTCGCCCAATTTCAAACACCTATCACAGGAGACACCACATGCCAGACCCACATGCCATGGGGCACATCGATCGACGTCAAGCCCTGATCGGCGCAGGCGCCTTT
>CAWUNN010000164.1:0-5310 GCA_963923185.1 uncultured Limnohabitans sp.
CTGGTCAGTTGCAAGCGTGGCAAAAAAGCCACCCTTGCAGCATGGATGTTGGCATGAGCCGCTTGCAGACGCTTTTCTGCGGCCATCACATCAGGTCGGCGCAGCAAGACCTCAGAGGGCAGGTTGGCCCCCCACGCCAAATCGAGGTCTTGTAAACCCAGTGGCAAACCATCTGGCAGATTGGCAGGCCATTGGCCACCTAGCAAAATGATCAAGGCATTGTGTGCTTGCTCGGTCTGACGCTTCAGTGCCGAAGCCTCTGCGCGGGCCGACTCGGTGCTGGCTTTGACCAAAGTCAAATCGTAATCACTGGCTGCGCCCAAGTCTTTTCTGCGTTGAGTCAGCCCCAAATAGGCTTGTCTGGATTGCAAGGTGAGCTCGGCCAAGCGCAGCCGATCTTGCGATTCAAGCCAAACAAAATAGGCATTGGCCACATCGCTGATGAGGCCGATTCGCAATGCGCGCCGGTCTTCTTCGGTGGCCTGAAAACCGAGTTTGGCGGCCTCGGTCAAGCTGGCCACACGGCCCCACAAGTCGATCTCGTAGGACAAAAGGCTGAGTCGGACATCATCGGCATGCACGCTGATGGCCCCTGGGTTGCCCAAGGCATAGGGCGCGGTCAAGGCATTGGTTTTGCTGGCGCCAAGGTTGACATTGGGCAATTGGTCGGCCCGTTGAATGCCCCAAATCGCGCGCGACTCTTGGATGCTGGCTAAGGCCAATCGGACATCAAAATTGCGTTCCAAGGCGGTGCGAATCAATGCCCTCAAACGGATGTCGGCGTACAGGTTTTCCCAAGGCAGGGGGTTCAAATCGGCCGAAAGTTGAGCGCCATCGCTCCAGCTCTGCGGCAAATTGACCTCGGGTCGCTGGTAGGGGGCGGGGCTGGTGCAAGCCACCAAAGCGGCCACAGCCAAGACCGTCAAAGACGTGCGACTGTGCATCGAGAGTCGTAGGGGCTTAAACATGTTGGCCTTCAGATGATGCAGGGTCATCGAGTGGGGGCGCTTCAACGGCGTCATGGACCACATGGGCGCTGCGACCAGGGAAGATGCGGCGCACCACCACAAAGAAAACGGGTACCAAAAAGACGGCCAGCACAGTGGCACCGATCATGCCGCCAATCACACCGGTGCCGATGGCTTGACGGCCTTTGGCGCCGGCGCCGGTCGACAGAGCCAGGGGCAACACGCCCAAGATAAAGGCGATCGAGGTCATCAAAATCGGCCTGAACCTCAGTCGACAAGCCTCCAGCGTGGCGTCGACCACGTTGCGTCCGGCATCGGTCAGAGTGCGCGCGAACTCGATGATCAAAATGGCATTTTTGGAAGACAAGCCAATGATGGCGATCAAACCGACCTTGAAGAACACATCATCGGGCAAACCGCGCAACATCACGGCCAAGACGGCTCCCAACAAACCCAGTGGCACCACCAGCATCACCGCAAACGGAATGGACCAGCTTTCATACAAAGCGGCCAGGGCTAAAAATACCACCAAGATCGAGATCGAAAACAAGGCTGGGGCTTGGTTGCCCGACAAACGCTCTTCCAGCGAAGTGCTGGACCATTCAAATCCCAGGCCCGGGGGCAGTTTGGTGGCCAACTCTTCCATGGCGCCCATGGCGTCTCCTGAGCTTTTGCCAGGGGCCGGAGCGCCAGAAATTTTGACCGAGGGCAAGCCGTTGTATCGATCCAGTTTGGGCAAACCTACGCTCCAGCGGGTGCTGGCGAATTCACCCAGAGGGACCGACTCACCTCGGGTGTTGCGCACAGGCAATTTCAAAATCGATTCGGGTGTGCGGCGCAGTGTGGCATCGGCTTGCATCTGCACCCGCAAAATTCGACCCTCTCGGACAAAGTCATTCAGGTAGGAAACGCCCAAGGTAGAGGTCAGGGTGTCGTTCAGGCTGGCCAAATCAATGGAGAGTGCTCGCGCTTTGGCCCGGTCGACATCGATCAGCAACTGCGGCGCAGGCTCTTGACCCTCAGGGCGCACGTTGGCCAAAAGGGGATGCTTGGACGCCATGCCCAACATCATGTTGCGAGCATCCAGCAAAGCGTCGCGCCCCAATCCGGCACGGTCTTGCAAGCGAAAATCAAAACCACCGACTGCACCCAGTTCTGGAATGGGGGGCACGTTGACGGCCAAGGCAAAGGCCGATTTGATGGAGAACAAAAACATGTTGGCGCGCTGAATCACGGCTTGTACCGTGCTGCCAGGTGCTTCACGCAAGCTCCAGTCTTTGAGTTTGACAAAAGCCAGCGCCGCATTTTGGCCTCGACCAAAAAATGAAAATCCAAGCACCCCAATGACGTGCTGCACTTCGGGTTGTTTTAAAAAATAATCTTCCGCACGGGACAACACCTCTTGGGTGCGCTCGGTCGATGCGCCCGGTGGCAACTGAACGATGCTGATGAAATAGCCTTGATCTTCATCTGGCAAGAAGCTGCCCGGCAGGCGCGGAAACAGCCAAGCCGTGGTGCCACAAATGACAGCATAGACCAACAACCAGCGCAAGGGCCGCTTGAGAATCAGGCGCACGCCGCTCACGTAGCTCTCGCTGGTGCGGCTGAAGTGGCGATTGAACCAGGCCAAAAACCCGCGCTGAGCGCCATGGCCCAGGCCCATGGGCTTGAGCACGGTGGCGCACATGGCGGGTGTCAGGGTCAAGGCCATGAGTGCTGACAACATCATGGTCAATACCAAGGTGACCGAAAACTGTCGGTAAATGGCCCCAACCGAGCCACCAAAAAAGGTCATGGGCACGAACACGGCGCACAAGACCAAGGTGATGCCGATGATGGCCGAGAATATTTGGTCCATCGCCTTGCGGGTCGCCTCGCGCGGGGACAAACCCTCTTCGCTCATGATGCGTTCGACGTTTTCGACCACCACAATGGCGTCGTCCACCACGATGCCAATCGCCAAAACCATGGCAAACAAGGTCAACACATTGACCGAATATCCCAAGGCATACAGACCGCTGAATGCGCCCAGCAAGGCCACAGGCACCACCACCGCGGGCACCAAGGTGGCGCGCAAATTGCCCAGGAACAACCACATCACCAAGAACACCAGCGCCATGGCTTCAAACAGAGTGTGCACCACCTCGGTGATCGAGATGTCGACAAAGGGCGAGGTGTCGTAGGGCACATCCCAAACGACTCCGGCAGGGAAATACACCTCAAGCTCTTTCATGCGTTGTTTGACTGCCCTTGCCACATCGAGGGCATTGCCATCGGGGGCCACGCGAACTGCGATCGCCGCCGAGGGTTGGGTGTCGATGCGCGCAGCAATGTTGTAGTCTTGGGCGCCCAATTCCACACGGGCCACGTCCTTGAGGTAAACCGCTGAACCATCGGGTTGGGTTTTGACCAGAATGCGCTCAAACTCTTCGGGTCGGCTCAGGCGGCTGCGCAAAGCCACCACGGCATTGAGTTGTTGCCCAGGCACGGCTGGGTTTTGCCCCAATTCGCCGGTGGCCAATTGCACGTTTTGGGCCCTGACCGCAGCGGCCACATCGCTGGGGGACACCCCCAGCGATTGCAACTTGTCGGCATTGAGCCAAACCCGCATTGAGTACTCGGTGCCAAACAAATTGGCCTCGCCAACGCCTTTGACGCGTCGCACTTGATCCAATACGGTGGCGGCGGCAAAACTGCCCAACTCGACATTGCTTTTGCTGTTGTCTTTGGAGGTGAGCACCACAAACATCAAATAATTGCGTTGTGGTTTGGTGACGGGCACGCCCAAGCGTCGCACATCATCGGGCAATCGGGCCTCGACCCGTTTGTATCGATTTTGTGCTTCGACCGATGCAATGTCGATGTTGGTGCCAGCCTCAAAGGTCAAAGTCAAAGTGCCGGTGCCTAACTCGGACGAGGCCTCCATGTACAGCAAGTGTTCGATGCCGTTCATCTCTTGCTCGATCAAAGCCGTCACGGTTTGCTCGATGACTTCGGCCGAAGCGCCAGGGTAGGTGATGTTGAAGGCAATCGAGGGTTGTGCCACCTGGGGGTACTGAGCCACTGGCATTTTGCGCAGGGCCAATGTGCCAGCCAGCACGATGAAGATCGCGATCACCCAAGCGAAGATGGGGCGATCGATGAAAAATTTCGCCAACATCTTTATTTCACCGTCAATTCAACTGCTTTGACTGCATTGCCGGGTCGGGCCTTTTGCAATCCATCGACCACCACGCGCATGCCAGGTTTCAGGCCACCTGTGACGACCCATTGGTCACCACTCATGGCACCCACTTGGATCGGCATGGGGGCCAGCTTGTCTTCGGGGGTGACCACCATCACGTAAGGTCCTTGTGCGTTCATCAAGACCGACTTTTGCGGCACCGTCAAGGCCATGGGCAAACTGGCTTGCGACAGGCGAACGCGCACAAAACTGCCTGGCATCAACTCGCCTTGTCGGTTGGGAAACTCGGCACGCAAGAACACCGTGCCGGTGTTGGGATCGACGGTTTTTTCGGCCACCTTCAAGACGCCCTGAGCAGGATAGACCCGACCATTGTCTTGAATCAGTTCAATGCGCCATTGGGCATTGGCCTTGAGTTTGCCGCTTTGCATGTCGCGACGCATGGCCTGCCATTCGGTTTCGGTTTGACTGAAATTGACCAAGATGGGGTCAAGCTGATCGATCGAGACCAACGGGGTGGCTTCGCCGCGCCCGACCAAGGCACCTTCGGTCACTAAACTGTGGCCAATGCGTCCCGAGATGGGCGACAGCACCAGGGCGTTTTCGTGGTCAAGTTCGGCTTTGGCCAAAGCGGCCCTTGTTTGTTTGTAGCGAGCTTCTGACCCGTCAAAGTCTTGTTGGCTGATCGCTTTGGCTTGCAGCAAGGCTTGATTGCGTCGCCAGGTTTGTTCAGCGGCCATGGCATCAGCCTTGGCCGCCTCCAGGGCGCTGGCGTAGGTTTTGGGCTCGATTTGGTACAGCGAGGTACCCGCAGAAACTTCGCTGCCTTCATGGAAGTTGATTTTTTGGACCACCCCTTCGACCCGAGCGCGCACCAAGGCCGAGCGTATCGATTGCAAGCGACCCGGTAACTCGCTGGTGAGCTCTACCGTGCGTGCGCTGACTGCGATCACCGTGACCTCGGGTGGGGGCGGGGCAGAGCCCGCTGCAGGAGTGCCTGCCGGGTTGGGTCCATTTTGTGGGTTGCAACCCACCAAGGCAGTCCACAACAAGGCCAAAGGGCCTACCAATCGAAGTGTGCGCATGAGAAATGCCGTGTAGCAAAAGTGTTGAACAAGTCGACCGCCTGCCAGTCGCCTGGCGCCTGAGTCGCCATGG
>CAWUNN010000165.1:0-5265 GCA_963923185.1 uncultured Limnohabitans sp.
GGCGAATCTTCATTTGCTCGGCTTCGGGCAGTTTGAGGTGTTTGTTTTTCAAGGTGCACAAGGTGCCCAAGGGACTCATCTCCGTCATGCCCCAAGCATGCAAGACTTCGACGCCGTAGTTTTCCCGGAAAGCCGTGATCATGGCCGGAGGGCAAGCCGACCCCCCAATCACCGTTCGGTTCAGGGTGCTGAAGCGCAATCCATCGGGCAACATGTGCCCCAACAGCATTTGCCACACGGTGGGCACGCCAGCGGCAAAGGTGACACCTTCGGACTCCATCAACTCGTAGACCGATTTGCCATCCAACTGGGCACCTGGCAGAACCATTTTGGCCCCCACCATGGCGCAACTGTAGGGAAGCCCCCAAGCGTTGACATGGAACATGGGCACCACGGGCAACACCGAGTCACGTGCCGACAGGCTCATCACGTCGGGCATGATCGAGGCAAAGGCGTGCAAAATGGTCGATCGATGGCTGTACAAAGCCGCCTTCGGGTTGCCCGTGGTGCCGCTGGTGTAGCACATGCTGGAGGCCGTGTTTTCGTCCAACTCTGGCCAATCGAACGCATCGCTTTGGGCACCCATCCAACTCTCGTAGCTGATCAGATTGGGAATGCCAGTATCGGCTGGCAAGGCTTGCGCGTCGCACAGGGCCACATAAGTGCGAATGGTGTTGCACTGGGCATGGACCTTTTGGATCAAGGGCAAAAAAGTCATGTCAAAGCACAGCACCTGGTCTTCAGCGTGGTTGGCGATCCAGATGATTTGCTCAGGGTGCAGACGCGGGTTGATGGTGTGCAACACGTGACCAGATCCACTGACGCCAAAGTACAACTCCAGGTGTCGGTAGCCATTCCAGGCCAAGGTGGCGACCCGATCGCCTTGGGCGAGTTTCAGTCCGCCCAAGGCGTTGGCCACCTGGCGCGCACGTCGCCCGATGCCCGACCAATCGGTGCGATGAATGTCTCCTTAGACTCGACGCGAAACGATTTCGGTGTCGCCGTGGTGGGTTTCGGCATGTCGGATCAGGCCAGAGATGTTCAAAGGCAATGGCTGCATCAAGCCCAGCATGGGTCAAACTCCTTTTGGTGATCAGCGGTTATTTTGCATCAAGCCGTGAACCACTTTCATCGGGTCAAAGCCTGATGGCGCGCCAGGTTGGCCCACTGTCTGAGAAAATAACGCCATGCAAGACTGCGAATGGCCCCAGCCCCAGCCCATTTGGTTGAACCGCTTTGCCCAATTGGGAACAGCATTTCACACCCCTTGGGCGGCCACACCATTGCCCAGCCCTCAGTGGGTGGCTTGGTCAGACGCACTGGCCTGTGACTTGGGTTGGTCGCCCGAATGGCGGCAAACGCCTGAGTTGCTGCAAATCTTGACTGGCAACCAGGTTTGGCCCGGCAGCTCACCCTTGGCCAGCGTCTACAGCGGTCATCAATTCGGGGTCTGGGCCGGTCAATTGGGAGATGGCCGAGCCTTGTTATTGGGCGACATTCAAACCCCCTTGGGGCCACGTGAAATCCAGCTCAAAGGTGCAGGCCCTACGCCTTACTCGAGACGCGGCGATGGACGTGCGGTGCTGCGCTCGAGCATCCGAGAATTTTTGTGTTCTGAGGCCATGCACGGTTTGGGCCTGGCCACCACCCGTGCGCTGGCCCTGGTCTCGTCCGACGCGCCGGTGTGGCGTGAGACCCAAGAAACCGCAGCCGTGGTCACGCGGGTGTCTCCCAGCTTCATCCGTTTTGGTCATTTTGAGCACTTTGCGGCGGCCGACCGACGCACCGAGTTGCAACAACTGTTGCTCTTTTGCGTGCAACAACTGCACTTGGGGCAAGACCACGGTGACGACATGGCCCAAACCGCCTTGTCCATGTTGGCCGATGTGCTGGAACGCACCGCCCAATTGATGGCCGCCTGGCAATCGGTGGGGTTTTGCCACGGGGTCATGAACACCGACAACATGAGTGTGTTGGGACTGACCTTGGACTATGGGCCGTTTCAGTTCATGGATGCCTACGATCCACATCACATCTGCAACCATACCGACTCTGGGGGGCGGTACGCCTTTGACCAACAGCCCCGCGTGGCCCACTGGAACCTGTACGCCTTGGGCCAAGCTTTGGTGCCTTTGGTCCAAGAGACCCAACCGATTTTGGATGTGCTGCAAACCTATCCTGAGCGCTTTCAAGTCGCCTGGTTGAATCGGATGCAAAACAAGTTGGGATTGCAACACCATGCTGACCATGCGGCCTTGATCGAGCCTTTGTTGGACTTATTGGCCCAAAACCGAGTCGATCACAGCTTGTTTTGGCGTCGCTTAAGCCATGGGGTACGGCATTGGCAAGCAGGCCAAGACCCTGAACAAGCTTTTGAACCGGTCAGCGATTTGGTGCTGAATCGACAGGCCTTGCAGTCATGGCTGGATCGCATGCGCCCCATTTGGATACAAAACGCAGTACCCGATGCGGGCGAGCACATGCTGCGTTGCAACCCCAAGTACGTGTTGCGCAATCACCTGGCCGAATTGTCCATCAGACAGTCACGCCAAGGCGACCATCAAATGGTTCGCGATCTGCTCAAAGTGCTGCAATCGCCCTATGATGAACACCCCGAACACGAAGCTTGGTCTGGCCTGCCCCCAGATTGGGCCCAACACATTGAAATCAGTTGCTCCTCATGAACACACTGCCTGAAACCGACGAACAATGGAAAGAGTGGCTGCGCCAACAAGGCGCCGAACCCTTGGCATTCGAAGTCACCCGACGCGCTGCCACCGAAAGACCCTTCACGGGGCAATACGAAAACCATTGGCAAACTGGACGCTACCACTGCATTTGCTGCGGCGCACTGTTGTTTGAATCAACGACCAAATTCGATGCAGGCTGTGGATGGCCCAGCTTTTGGCAAGCCGCCGTGCCCGGCGCCATCCAAGAAATCGTCGACCGCAGCCATGGCATGGTTCGCACCGAGACCCGATGCGCCCGCTGCGATGCCCACCTCGGTCATGTCTTTCCTGATGGCCCCAAGCCGACGGGGCTGCGCTATTGCATGAACTCGGCCGCCCTGCAATTCAAGGACCCTGCATGAAATTCTTACTGGATTTCTTCCCGATTGCTCTGTTTTTTGCGGCCTTCAAACTGTTTGACATCTACACCGCCACGGTGGTGGCCATCGCGGGGACCTTGATCCAGATCGCTTGGTTGCGACATCAAAATGGCCGAGTTGAACCCATGCAATGGCTCAGCCTAGGGGTGATCGTGGTGTTTGGCGGTGCGACTTTGTTGGCCCACGACGAGACCTTCATCAAATGGAAGCCCACGGTGCTTTACGCTTGCATGGCCTTGGTTTTGTGGGGGGGCTGGTGGATCAGCGGGCGCAACTTCATCCGTCAATTGATGGAAAAACAGATGCGCATGCCCGACGCCGCTTGGCACAAGCTGATGCACGCTTGGGCGATTTTTTTCAGCCTCATGGCCGTGCTCAACCTTTGGGTGGCCTACCATTTTGACACCGAGACTTGGGTCAATTTCAAACTGTTTGGCACCATGGGTTTGATGGTGCTGTTTGTGATCGCTCAAGCCCTGTATTTGAGCCGATACATCCAAGAGGATGAATGATGACGGTCAGCGCCCAAATGTTGCACGACCTGTTGCAAACCCAACTCAAGCCCATGCATTTGCAAGTGATCGACGAAAGTCAAGACCATGCTGGCCACGCGGGCTCCAACGGTACTGGCCTTGGCACCCATTTCAGGGTGCGCATCGGGGACCCTTCTTTTGAGTCACTGCCGCGCCTTAAACGGCATCGGCTTGTGTATGATGCGGTGCAAGATCTCATGCAGCAAGGCATTCACGCGCTGGCTGTTGAGGTCGTCAAATGTGACTGAACCCTGATCTGAGAGCAAGGACTCTATGAACAAGCATCTTTTCGCCATGGCTTTGCCCCTGGCGCTGGCCACCTTGGTGACCTCTGTGCAAGCCCAAAATGTGGCCATCGTCAATGGCAAAGCGGTGCCCAAAGCCCGCGTTGAAGCCATGGCCCAGCAACTGGCCCGCTCCGGTCGTCCTGTGACGCCTGAGATTGAAAACCAAATCAAAGAAGAGGTCATTGCACGTGAAATTTTCATGCAAGAAGCTCAAAAAAGAGGTCTTGACGCCACCGACGACTTCAAAGGTCAACTCGAGTTGGCCCGTCAAACCATTTTGATTCGCGAGTTGTTTGCTCAAGAGCAACAAAAAAATCCGGTCACCGACGCCCAAGTCAAAGCCGAGTACGATAAATTTGTCGCTGCCAACAGCGGCAAAGAGTACCGCGCACGCCACATCCTGGTTGAAAAAGAAGAGCAAGCCAAGGCCATCATCGCCAGCTTGAAAAAAGGGGCTAAATTTGAAGATTTGGCCAAAAAACAATCCAAAGATCCTGGCTCGGGCGCCAATGGTGGCGATCTCGATTGGGCCGCACCGGGCAACTTTGTCAAAGAATTTTCTGACGCCATGGTGGCCCTGAAAAAAGGCCAAGTCACTGATGTGCCCGTCAAAAGTCAGTTTGGTTACCACATCATTCGCTTGGATGACGTGCGCGAAGCCCAACTGCCCAAGTTTGACGACGTCAAAGCCCAAATTTCTCAACAGTTGCAGCAGCAACGCATGGCCGAATTCCAGCAAGAACTGCGCACCAAAGCCAAAATCGAATAAGCCCTGGGCGGCACGTTTTCCGCCGTCCCCGCCTACAATCGGGGCATGACTTTTTCGGCACATCAACTCGAATTGCTGGCACCTGCGCGTGATGCTGACATTGGCATTGCGGCCTTTGAGCATGGCGCCGATGCGGTCTACATCGGTGCGCCGGCCTTCGGTGCGCGTGCCTCGGCATCCAACTCATTGCAAGACATCGAGCGCTTGTGCCAAGCCGCTCACCGTTACCACGGTCGTGTGTTCATCACTTTGAACACCATTTTGCGCGACGACGAGCTTGAAGACGCCCGACGCCTGGCCTGGGATGTCTACCATGCAGGCGCTGATGTGTTGATCGTGCAAGACATGGGATTGTTGCAACTGGATTTACCCCCCATTCAGTTGCACGCCAGCACCCAAACCGACATTCGCACCCCCGAGAAAGCTCGCTTTTTGCAAGATGTGGGCTTTTCTCAAATGGTCTTGGCGCGTGAATTGAGCTTGTCCCAAATCTCTGAAATCAGAGCCGCCACCGACCCTAACCGAACGACATTGGAATTTTTCATTCACGGGGCTTTGTGTGTGGCC
>CAWUNN010000166.1:0-5244 GCA_963923185.1 uncultured Limnohabitans sp.
GAGCATGTCAGGTGGCTTTCTGCCGGCCATCGGCCACGTGTCGACCCAATTCGATTCGGAACATGCGGCACTCGATGGGCCCATTCCAGAAAGGAACTCGTCGGTTTTCTTTCAAACGCATGCGCCCAGGCAATTTAAGGTCCGGGGTCAGCAGCCAAGCCGTCCAGCCGCTGTAATGAGCCCGCCAATGCTGCGCCAAGCGCAAAAAGAAATCGCCTTCATCGCCGTCTTGCAAAATGGCTTTTTGTCGACCCGCCACCCCCGCCGCTTCTATGCGCTCCCCATATGGAGGATTGAGCAGCATCACGCCTACACGCTGCGTCGGTGGATGTCGTTGCAATGCATCACCTCCACGAAAATGGACGGCGTGCCGCACCTTGGCGCGCTCGGCATTGCGCTGAGAAAAATCCACCATGCGAAACGCCACATCGCTGCCGTGCACTTCAGCCAACGGCTCATGCACTTCAGACAAGGCTTGCTGGCGCATCTGCTGCCAAATCGAACGGTCATGGGGTCTGAGTTTTTCAAAGCCAAAGTTGCGTTGAGCCCCAGGCGCCATGCCACAAGCGATCTGGGCGGCTTCGATGGCAATGGTGCCGCTGCCGCAACACGGGTCGTACAGCGGCAGTCCTTGGCTGACCCCGGTGGGTGCCCCCTCCAAAGACTGGCTCCAACCACAAGCCGCCAGCATGGCCGCTGCCAAGGTTTCCTTCAATGGTGCATCGCCTTTGTCCTCGCGCCAACCGCGTTTGAACAAAGGCTCACCAGAGGTATCGATGAACAAACTCACCTGCTCAGCAGTCAAGTGAACATGTACGCGCACATCCGGCCAGCGCACCTCGACACTGGGGCGCTGGCCATCGCGTTCGCGAAATCGATCAACCAAGGCATCTTTGACACGCAAAGCGGCAAAATTCAAACTCTTCAAAGGGCTGCGTTGCGCAGTGAGGTCAACCTTGAAGGTTTGTTTGATGCCAAACCAAAGCTCCCATGGCACTTCGCGGGCCGCCGCATAAATGTCGTCTTCACTGCGGTATGGATCATGGCGCAATCTGACCAGCACGCGTTGCGCCAAACGAACATGCAAATTCAAGAGCAAGACATCGCGCCAGCTGGCCTGAACCGAGACTCCTGCACGCGCAACTTGTACAGCGCCCGCAGGACACTGCAACACTTGGGCCACCTCGGTGGCCAAATAGGGCTCGACGCCAGCAGCGCATGGCAAAAATAAGGAAAGATCGTTCACAGTGCCTTGCGCAAATTGGTGGATGGAATTCGAAGCCCTTCGCGGTACTTGGCCACAGTCCTTCGGGCGCAATCGATGCCTTGCTCTTTGAGCATGGCTGAGAGTTGGTGGTCAGACAACGGCTTTCGGGTGTTTTCGTTGGCGATGAATTGCTTGATCAGCGCACGCACTGCTGTGCTAGAGGCACTGTTGCCGGTCTCGGTATCCAAGCCAGAGCCAAAAAAGTATTTCAACTCGAAAGTGCCCATGGGAGTGGCCATGTATTTGGCTGTGGTGACTCGACTGATGGTGGATTCATGCAATCCCAATTCATCGGCAATTTCTCTGAGCACCATGGGCTTCATGGCCAATTCACCGTGCAAGAAAAAATTGCGTTGTCGCTGAGCGATGGCTTGGCTCACACGCAAGATGGTGTCAAAACGTTGCTGGATGTTTTTGATGAACCAACGAGCTTCTTGCAATCGCTGTTGCAAACCAGCCATCGATTCGTTTTTACCCGCCGACTTGAGTGCATTGGCATAGACATCGTGCACGCGCAATCGTGGCATCACGTCGCCATTGAGAGCCACCCGAAATCGCGGCTGACCCATTCGATCGTTGGCCATTCTGCTCACGATCACGTCAGGGACAATGATCTGATGCTCGACCTGAACAAAAGGCCTTCCTGGTTTGGGCTCAAGCCTAGCGATCAAGGCCATGGCGGCCCTCAAATCTTGTTCACTGCCGCCCACTGTGGACGCCAAACGTTTCAGGTCTCTTTTGGCCAGCCACTCCAGTGGTTGTTTGCACAATTGAAGGGCCAAATCCACTGTTTGAGGTGAAGCGTCCTTCGCCTGCAAGGCCTTGAGTTGTAATGACATGCATTCGGCCAAGTTGCGTGCTCCGACACCCTTTGGCTCCATGTTTTGAAGCAAAGACAACGCCTGACTCAAGCGCGACATCAACTCATCGTGCATGTCTTGTTGCTCGTCTGTCTGCACAGGCCCGCCCATCAGGTGCATGGCCAAATCTTGAAGCGAGTCCTCTAGATAACCGTCGTCATTGAGGTTCTCTATCAAGTACCTCAAAGCGCCCCGGTCCACCTCATTCAATCGCAAAACCGCAGCCTGCTTGAGCAAATGGTCTGTCAGTGTGTCTTGGCTGCTGTTCCATTCAGACAAATCGGCCGCACTTTCGCGCTCGGGTCTTGCGGGGGGCGCATCTGCGCCCCATTCAGAGTCACGGGCATCGATCTCGGTGCTGCCATCTCCATCCCAGCTGGGTTCTGTATCCGTGTCATGCGTGGAATCGATGGCGTCATCCGAGTCGTCCGAGTCTGGCTCAGCCGATGCATTGACATGCGAGAGACCAAACTCTTCTCGCTCAAGCTGATCGTGATCTTGCTCAAGAAAAGGATTTTCATCCAACATCTCTTCAATTTCCTGGTTCAATTCCAGGGTTGACAATTGCAGCAAACGGATGGAGTGCTGCAATTGAGGCGTCAGCGTCAGATGCTGTGAAACTCGCAGTGACAGACCTTGTTTCATGGCCATCACATCCGGAAATTTTCACCCAAATAAACTCGGCGGACATCGGCATTGTTGACGATTTCTGCTGGACTTCCTTCGGCCAATACGCGTCCTTCACTGATGATGAATGCTTGATCGCATATCCCCAAAGTCTCTCGCACATTGTGGTCGGTGATGAGTACACCAATGCCTCTGGCACGCAAGTGTCCAATGATGCGCTGTATTTCTATGACTGCGATGGGATCAATGCCCGCAAATGGCTCGTCCAACAAAATGAATCTGGGATTGGTGGCCAAGGTTCGGGCAATTTCGACGCGACGCCGCTCGCCACCAGATAGAGACACCGCATCCGCATCCCTGAGATGGTCTACGCGCAACTCTTGCAATAAATCTTTGAGCTTTTGCTCAATGACGCCAGGCGCAAGCCTGGCGCCATGTTCATCTTGCTGCAACTCGAGAACGGCCCTGACGTTTTCTGCAACCGTCAATTTGCGAAATATCGATGCTTCTTGGGGCAGGTAACTCAATCCCAATCGCGAACGTTGATGTATCGGCATGCGCTCGACACCTTGACCATCGATGTCAATGCTGCCGCCATCGGCACGTACCAGTCCCACAATCATGTAAAAAGAAGTCGTTTTCCCGGCGCCGTTGGGGCCCAACAATCCCACCACTTGGCCGGTACTGACTGACAAACTCACATCGCGCACCACTTGCCTAGACCCGTAAGACTTTTGCAAATGTGCGGCGCGCAACGTGTGCTTGAGCTTTTCAGCTACTGGCTCAGGGCGCGATGTGGTCCATTCAGCGTCCATTGCCGTCTTTCGGTTTAGGGGCCAACACTGCGCGCACGCGAGGGGTTCCAGAGCTTGACTGAACACCAACCCCATTGCGCACGGATCCATCTACAGAGAATTGGTCTTTCAAGTTGTCATAAACAATGACTTGGCCGTGGATTTCGTCGCCCAGGGTGTTGCCACGCAAACGACGCAACTCAGCTTTTGAAATCAATGTGACCTTGTCCTGACGTCCGTCATACTCAATTCGCTCGGCCTCACCTTCCATGTACTCTGGCACGCCTTCGCGCTTTTGCCTATAAAAAACACGTTGCCCGGGCACAGGCAATACCAAGCCGTACTGATAGCCCTGTGCATCTTCTTTGATCTCGAGCCTGTCCCCTCGCAAAACCATGGTTCCTTTGGACAGCAAGACCTTGCCTTGAAAGATCGATTTTTTTTCGAGGTCATCGTGATCGAGCCGATCGGACTCGATGTTCATGGGCCGGTCCCGATCCGCTTTTTCTGCCCAAGCGGTCCCAGCAAGCAAAGCCAGCAACGGTACCGCCCATGCCCATCGAACGCACCATTGATGCAAGGCATGAAAATTGCTGTGTTTGCTCATGACCCCATTCTAATGACTACACAGGGACTTCATGGCATCCGCGATGCGGCGCTTGCCATGGCGCGACATGGCCCATGGCCGCGGGCGCAGGGTTGGATGACATGCGTCACAAGCAAAATTGAACTCTTTAGTTTATATTTTAGGCATGACCAGACCCAGTCCCGAATATGCGTTGTTGTGCGCAGACATCACTGAATTTTCTAAAGCCATGGAAGTCAGAGAGCATGACATGGGCCTGCAAACCATGGGCTGGGTTGAACGCTGTGTCGGAGGTTGGCTGAGCGAATGGGGTGGCAGGCTATTGCATCAGTCTGGGGACGCCATTTTCCTGGCATTTCAAGAACCGAGCATGGCCGTGCGGGCATCGCAACGGCTCAGAAAAGATTGGTCTGACTCGGCCCCAGTGCATGCCCAAGATGCCCCCGGGCATGAGCTGCGCATCGCTTTGCATTGGGGTCGTCTGATGCGCGGTAAACATGGCTATGTGGCGCACAGCTTGAACCAGGTCTCAAGGCTTTGTGCCTTGGCTTTGCCAGGTCAAACATGGTGCAGTGTGAATTTTTGGCGCCAATTGCCCGTCAAAGACCAACATGATTATGAGGACCTGGGCACGATGCATTTCAAACACATGCAAGAAGGCATGCAGGTCTTGCGCCACACCACTCAAGTCTCGCCAGGCCAGATGTCCATCAACCGCGCAATCCTGCCCAAACCGCGTTTGCTGATCCACAGCGAAGCCGGTGGCGACCCGATCGTGTGGGTCAACCACTGGGTCGATACCTTGCGACAAATTGCTTGCCTAGAGGTGGCCGAATGTGATGGGCCGTACGGACTGCATGGCACCGAAGCTGAAAAACTGATGCGCATTGCCAGAGCGGATTTCTTGCTGCTGCGGCGCTCCAGCTTGCACCGGCATTCAGTCGTAGAGTTATGGGCTCACCCTTTGCCATTGAAAATTCGCACATGGGCGCAAGGCAGCTGGCCTTGCGAGACCTTGGATACACAAATCGTCACCACCCAGTTGCTGCAAGCCGTTGACGAATTCATGACTTCATATGCCAGAAGCCAACCTGAGGGCGCGCTCAGTCA
>CAWUNN010000167.1:0-5239 GCA_963923185.1 uncultured Limnohabitans sp.
CCATCACGCCAGAGGCGCCATCGCAAATCTGGCTGGCGTTGGCGGCGGTGATGACCCCCCCCTCTTGCAGCAGCTTGACGCTTTGAATCGACTCCAGGGTGGCATCAGCTCGAATGCCTTGATCGACAAGATGCATCTCATCGGTCATCACACCCTCGGCGCTGCGCACGGCGATCGGCACGATCTCGGCCTTGAACGCGCCAGCTTGGGTGGCGGCCAAGGCGCGCTGGTGGCTGGCCAAGGCATATTGATCGAGTTCGAGTTTGCTCAAACCATACTTGCGAGCCATCATCTCG
The DNA here is from genome assembly GCA_963923185.1 of uncultured Limnohabitans sp. Taxonomy (GTDB): domain Bacteria; phylum Pseudomonadota; class Gammaproteobacteria; order Burkholderiales; family Burkholderiaceae_C; genus Limnohabitans. Next base: position 297 of record CAWUNN010000167.1, read on the forward strand.
GCCCCCATGAACTGGCTGAACTTCACATCGTTGTAGCGCTGGTTGATTTGGGGGCTTTGGTAGTGGCCCAGACCTGCGTTTTTGCCCAAGGTCGATGGACTGGACATGGGCACACGGGTCATGGATTCGACACCTGCGGCGATCACCACGTCCATGGTGCCCGACATCACCGCTTGGGCGGCGAAATGCAACGATTGTTGCGAGGATCCACATTGCCGATCGATCGAGGTGCCCGGCACCGATTCGGGCAAGCGAGATGCCAGCACCGCATTGCGAGCGACGTTGTTGGATTGCTCGCCCACCTGGCTGACGCAGCCCATGATGACATCTTCGACCAGTGCCGGGTCGGCTTGGGTGCGATCGATCAAATCGTTCAGGACGTGGGCCGCCAAATCGACCGGGTGCCAACCCGACAAACGGCCATTGCGACGGCCACCGGCGGTGCGGCTGGCGGCGACGATATAAGCTTCAGACATGATTGACCTTGGAGTTGGGGGGTTCAGGAGCGTGCGTTCAGCGAGGAGCCATGCGAATGGCACCATCGATGCGAATGCACTCGCCGTTCAGGTAGCGATTGGTGATGAGTGTTTCGGCCAAATGGGCATATTCGTGCGGCTCGCCCAATCGCTTGGGGAAAGGCACAGACGCGGCCAACGCCGCCTTGACATGATCGGGCGCGCGTTGCAGCAAAGGGGTGTTGAAAATGCCCGGCAAAATGGTGTTGACGCGGATGCCCTCGGCCATCAAATCGCGGGCAATGGGCAAGGTCATGCCCACGATGCCGGCTTTGCTGGCCGAATAACTGGCCTGCCCCATTTGACCGTCTTGTGCGGCCACCGAGGCGGTGTTGACGATGGCACCGCGCTCACCGTCCTCTAAGGCGGGCAAGCTCAGCATGCCAGCGGCCGATTTGGCGATGCAACGAAAGGTGCCGACCAGGTTGATTTGAATGATGCGGTCAAAGTTGGCGGTCGGAAAGGCCTTGATCTCGCCGGTTGATTTGTCGCGGCTGGCGGTTTTGACGGCTTGGCCGGTACCGGCACAGTTGACCAAAATCCGCTCTTGCCCCAACGCCGCTCGGGCTTTGGCAAAGCCTGCGTCGACTTGCTCTTCAGAGGTGACATCGACCTTGCAAAACAAGCCTTGAATCTCTTGAGCCAAGGCTTGTCCCAGCTCTTCGTTGGTGTCGAACAAGGCCACTTTGACGCCATGGCTTGCCAACATGCGGGCGGTGGCCGCCCCCAGGCCAGAGGCGCCGCCGGTGATCACGGCGGTGATGTCTGAATTCAATTTCATGTGTTTGTCTCCGTGCATGCATCTTAAAGCCAAAACAGGGGCATGAATGAAGCTGGCCAACAGGTTTATCTGAGCGAACCTAGAATCAAAGATGACACTTTTGGATGTTTTGGACTTGAATCAACATGTCATGAGTCGACTGTCATCATTTGAGCCCACCCGTGCACAAGCCCTAGAGCGCGCACGCCTCGTGGACCCTGTGGCCTACGCACAAAGTCGAAACCACCTCGATGGCGCCGTCTCAGGCTTGTCGCCCTACATCACCCATGGCTTGATCAGCCTGCCCGAAGTGGTCGAGGTCATCCGAAGCAAACACCCCGTGCGGGCTCAAGACAAATGGATGTTCGAATTGGGCTGGCGAGAATACTTCAGGCACGTGTGGCAATTCACAGGCTCAGCCATTTTTCATTCGCTGCAGCCTGTTCCGTTGGCTGAGACCTTTCAGGCCAAAGAAATGCCACCAGACATCCGATCGGCTTGCACGGGTGTGCCCGTCATCGATCAGGCGGTGCGCACCTTGTATGCCACGGGTTATTTGCACAACCACGCCCGCATGTGGCTGGCCAGCTATGTCGTGCACCTGCGCAAAGTGCATTGGCGAGTGGGCGCAGACTGGCTTTACGGGCATTTGCTGGACGGCGACTTGGCCAGCAATCACCTCAGCTGGCAATGGGTGGCTGGCACCGGCAGCAGCAAGCCCTATTTGTTCAATGCCGACAACGTGGCTCGATACGCCCCCAACGATTGGCACAGCCCCGGCTCGGTGCTGGACTGCTCTTACGAGGGGCTGGAGAGGCTGGCGCGACAAGCTCAACCCGTAACAGGCAAGCCAGCCCCAAAGTTCAAAGCCACCGCCCTGGACGAGCCTGCCCTGCTGGGCACACCCCCCGACACGCTGGGCTGGTCTGAACCCCAATCCAGCGAGGTGTCGGGTCGTGACGTCTGGTTGGTTCACCCCTGGAGTCTGGGTGAGTGGCCAAGCCATTTATCGCCGCAGACTGTCGTGGTCGGCATTGGGGTCTGTGAGTTTCACCAGACTTGGCCTTGGAGCGCGCGCCGTTGGCACTTTGTCAGCCAGCGAATGTCTGAGCTCTGCCAGGTGAAGTGGTGGGGTGACGCCGAACACATGGGGGCCGCATTGCGCCATGCTCGAACGGTGAGCAGCATGGACGACCCGCACATCAGGCCTTGGCTGTCTCAGTGGGCCCGCTGCGAGCCCACCCCCACGCTGTTTCCATCGGTGGATGTGCGCTGCAATTCTTTTTCAAAGTGGTGGAACCGGATCAACCGAACATCATGGGTTTGAATCGAGATGGGCCGCCCACTCCAAGTGGTGCTGGGCTCGGATGGGGTCTTGCTGTGGGAACAGTGGATTGGCATAAATTTGCCCCAAGGTCCAATGAGCGTCCGCATCGCCATGCGCGGCCGACAAGAGCAGACTGGCCATTTGTTGGGGGGTGGGAGCGGCAGTGTCCATGAAAACAGATCAGCAAGACCTGTGCCAATGAGAAACTGGGCCCCGCTCAGAGGTCGGGTCTGAATATTTCTGGTCTGAATTTTGCAAGTCTGTGTCCGATGAAAACAGACCTGCGCGTGGTGTTGGTGATCTCAGACCCGGCTTTGGGTGAGCCAGGTGAAGACTTTTTGATCACCACCGAGCGATCGCGCTTGTTGAGCATGGCCTTGTTGGAGCAGGGCTATGACCTGGTGGCCACCTTGCCTGCCGATCCTTTTTTGAAGGAAAGAATTGAGCAGTTGCGAGCCGATTTGGTGATCGTGGATGCCGAGAGCGACGCCCGCGATGCTTTGGAACATGTGGTGATGGCCACTCGAGACCATCGCCGACCGATTGTGATGTTCAGCCACAACGACGATGCCGAGCATGTGAACATGGCCGTCTCCCGTGGCGTGACCGCCTACATCGTCGATGGCTTGGCCCCAGAGCGCATCAAACCCATCTTGACGGTGGCCATGGCCCAGTTCAAGCATCAAGAGGCCTTGTTGAACGAACTCGATGAGGCCAAGGCCGAGTTGGCACAGCGCAAATTCATCGACCAGGCCAAATTGATCTTGATGCAGCGCCAAAGGCTCAGCGAGGCACAAGCTTTCGCACGGCTTCGCAGCATGGCCATGAACAAAGGCTTGAAGCTGGCTGAAGTGGCCAAGCAGGTGATTGAGTTTGCCCAATTTTTAGGCTGAGCGATCCAGGCCAGCACCAAATGCGTGCATCCAGACTTGGTCATGCACGCACCTTGTGCGAAACACCTCTGCAGCCACTGCATTGAGCTTGGCACATGAATTGCTAAATATCGTTCAAAGCTTTCAGGTCATTCAATGGAGAACCCTGGAGGCAGGACAACGGCGTCCCGACCGACTCTAGCGTTGAGCTGAGACCGGTCTGGGCGCTTTTTTTATTCAGAGGTGGAGCCATGATGGATTTTTTGCACACAGCAATCACACGCCGCAAGCTGTTACAAGCCGTCAGCGCGGGCAGCGTGGGCCTGAGCCCGGCACTGCGCTCGGTGGTGCATGCCGCGGGGTCGGATGCCCCCGAGAAAAAAGAAGTCAAGATCGGCTTCATCCCCCTGACCGACTGCGCCAGCATCGTCATGGCTTCGGTGCTGGGCCTGGACCAAAAGCACGGCGTCAAGTTCGTGATCAGCAAAGAGGCCAGTTGGGCTGGCGTGCGCGACAAACTGGTCAATGGCGAGTTGGATTTTGCGCATGTGTTGTATGGCTTGGTCTACGGTGTTCAGATGGGCCTGGGCGGGCCTAAGAAGGACATGGCCGTGTTGATGACCTTGAACCACAACGGGCAGGCCATCAGCTTGTCCAAGAAGTTGGCTGACGCCGGCGCGGTGGACGGCCCCAGCTTGGCCAAGTTGATGCGCAGCGACAAACGCGAATACACCTTTGCCCAAACCTTTCCGACCGGAACCCATGCCATGTGGTTGTACTACTGGATGGCCGCCCACGGCATCCACCCCATGAACGAGGCCAAGGTGATCACCGTGCCACCGCCACAAATGGTGGCCAACATGCGAGTCGGCAACATGGACGGCTTTTGTGTGGGTGAACCCTGGAATCACAGGGCCATCATGGACGGCATTGGCATCACCGCCACCACCACCCAAGACATTTGGAGGGATCATCCTGAAAAAGTCTTGGGCACGACGCAAGAGTTTGTGCAGAAATACCCTCACACGGCCCGTGCGGTCACTGCGGCCATTTTGGAAGCCGGCAAATGGATCGATGCCAGTTTGTCCAACAAAATGAAAATGGCCGAGACCATTGCCGACAAGTCCTATGTGAACACCGGGGTGGATGCCATCAATCAGCGCATCTTGGGTCGCTACCAAAACGGCTTGGGCAAAACTTGGGATGACCCCAACCACATGAAGTTTTACAACGATGGCGCGGTCAACTACCCCTACTTGTCCGATGGCATGTGGTTCATGACCCAGCACAAGCGCTGGGGCTTGCTCAAGCAACACCCCGATTATTTGGCGCTCGCCAAACAAGTCAATCGCATCGACATCTACAAGCAAGCGGCCGAGGCCACTGGCACCCCAGTGCCAAAGTCGGACATGCGAAGCCACAAATTGGTCGACGGCGTGGTGTGGGATGGCAAAGACCCACAAAAATAC
>CAWUNN010000168.1:0-5220 GCA_963923185.1 uncultured Limnohabitans sp.
CGACAAGGGTGAAGCCGCCCCGAGCAAGCCCAACCCCTACAGCGATGAAGAGCTTAAGCGCATGGAGAGCCTGATCAAAGGGGTGGTGGGCTTCAAGGAAGACCGAGGCGACATGGTGACCGTGGTCCAAGCCAAATTTGAACCCGAAAAGTTGCCTGATCTCAACACCCCATGGTACAAAGAAGATGTGGTGATCACCACCATCAAAAGCGGGCTGGTGGCCAGCATGTTCTTGGCCTTCTTGTTCATGGTGGTCAAGCCGGCTGTGATGCGCTCTTTGGGCTTGCTGAAAACGCCCGAAGAGATCGAAGCCGAGCGCCTGGCCAGCTTGCCGCAGGTGCTGCCTGATGGCGAATTGACACCCGAGGAGATGAATTCGATCCAAATTGGTGAAGGCGAAACCTTGGAACAGATCAAGGCCAAGCTCAAGCCCAAGAAATCCAGCATCTCGATGGAGATGTTGGACACGGCCAACACCTACGACGACAAAGTGGCTTTGGTGCGCATGATCGTGGCCGAGGACACCAGCCGCGTGGCCAGTGTGCTCAAAGGCATGATCAAATCTTCGATGTGAGGGACCATCATGGCAGACAAAGAAATCGTCGAATCCAGTGCCGCAATGCCCGATGCGTTGCGCTTGGAACTGGAATACATGTCTGGCTCGCAGCGCGCAGCGGTGCTGATGCTGCTGCTGGGTGAGCAACAGGCCTCTGAAATCATCAAATACCTCGATCCCAAAGAGGTGCAGGCCTTGGGTGGGTCGATGGTGTCGGTGTCCGATGTGTCGCAAGAGGCCGTCAACGTCATCTTGGACGATTTTGTGGCCACCATCAAAAAGCAATCGAGCTTGGGTTTGGGCACCACCGAGTATGTCGAAAAAGTGTTTCGCCGTGCCTTGGGTGACGACAAAGCGGCCTCGGTGTTGGGCCGCATCATGCCAGGATCGGGCACCAAAGGACTTGAAATATTGCAATGGATGGACGCGCGCGCCATCGCTGAGATGATCAAAACCGAACACCCGCAGGTGATCGCCATCATTTTGTCGGTGTTGGAATACCAAGTGGCCGCCGATGTCTTGAATTTTCTGCCGCCCATGGTCCGACCCGAAGTGATCCAACGGGTGGCCATGTTGGAGACGGTCCAGCCTTCGGCCATGGAGGAACTCGAGGCCATCATGAAGCAGCAGTTCTCCAACAACTCGACTGCCCAATCCTCCAGTTTTGGCGGCATCAAAGCCGCGGCACAAATCATGAACGCCACCAAAACCGAGCTCGAGAGCGCGGTGATGAAGGGCCTGGAGAAGATCGACGCCGACTTGATGCAGCGCATCCAAGACAACATGTTCACATTTGAGAATTTGGTGTCTGTGGACAACAAGGGCATCCAGGTGCTGATGCGCAACGTCGAGCCTGACTTGTTGATGGTGGCCATGAAGGGCGCCAGCGAAGATGCCAAGAATCGATTCTTTGACAACATGTCCGAGCGTGCCAGGGGCATGTTCAGAGACGACATGGAAGCCAAAGGCCTGATGCGCTTGTCCGACGTCGAAGAAGCCCAGAAGAAGGTGATGCGCATCGCCCGCAAGCTGTCCGATTCGGGTGAATTGGTCTTGGGCGGGGGGGCTGATTTTGTCTGATGCTGCGGGTCAGGGCTTGGAACAGTCGACAGGCCGTTTGGCGTCGGTCTGGCAGCCCATTGCTTTGCTCAAAAGCAAGAGCAACAAGCAGTTTGTGCATGTGCAAGACGAGCGAGGGCACTCGGCTCATTTTGCGCTGACCCACTATCGGCAAATTTCAAGCCCGACTTCGAATCCCCATTTTTCAAGCGACTCGACACCTGGCCCCATCGAGTCAACCCCCGAGCCCTCATTGGCTGCAGGGGACCTCCCCCACACCGAACAATGGCAGGCCTTGCGTCAACAGGCCTACGAAGAAGGCTTACAAGCAGGACGAACCCAAGCCGAGTCAGAGTTGCGCGAACGCATGGCTCAAGAATCAAATGCCAAGATCGAAGACGAACGTCAACAGGTGCAAGATCTGTTGCAACGCATACAACAAGGCATCGAGCAACTGCAACACAACCCCAGCCAACAGCATGAACCACTGAAACGATTGGCGCTTCACTTGGCCGAGCAATTGGTGTGCTCAGAGCTGCACGTTTCTGCACAAGCCATTGACCAACTGGTTCAGCGTTGTGTGGACAGTTTGGATGTGCCCGCCAGCACCCAGGTGTTGGTTGAACTGCACCCCTTGGACCTGGCCATGCTGTTGCCAGCCATGGAAGGGCGCTCGCATGTCAACTGGCGCTTGGAGGCCGATGCCCAGTTGAGCCCTGGCAGCGTGCGTGTCGCTGCCAATGACGCCGTGGTGACCGACTTGATCGAGCACAAACTGGCACATTTGGCGCAGCAATTGCTGGAGCAGCCCAGCAAGTGGCAAGCCAACAGCGCATTTTCTGCGCAAAACCTGAACAAGTCATCGGGACGCGATGCGGTGCAAGACGTGTGGGCCAAAGAGCCGGTGCGCAACACCTCATCCCCCAGCCCTGAACCGACACGAACGGCCCCACCGTTTGCGCTGGGCCCACAAGACCTGGAATTGGTGCCTCCACCAGACACCCCACCTGATGCGCCGCCCGATGGCGAAAACCACCATGAGCCTTGACTTTGACCACTGGGTGCAAGACAAGCTTGCTCAATTGCAAGCACCATTGCCAGAAAAGTCTGGCACCTTGGTGCGCTTGATCGGCATGCGCCTGGAAGCGCGCGGCATCATGGCCCCGATTGGCACTTGTTGTGAAATCAAAACGCTTGCCGGTCACGTGGTCGAAGCAGAAGTGGTGGGCTTCAATGACAAAACCTTGTACCTGATGCCCTATCAGGACCCGATTGGCTTAGAGCCTGGCGCGCTGGTCCGACCGGTCAAAGACATGGGCGGTGTCTGCCTGGGTCCTGAGCTGTTGGGCCGCGTCATCGACGGTCGTGGTGAACCACTGGATCAACGGCCGAGACCGCGCTGCGACACCGTGCTGAGTCTGTTGGGCTTGCCCATCAATCCCATGGAGCGCGGCCCCATCGACCGTGTGCTGGATGTGGGCATCAAGGCCATCAATGGCATGATGACTTTGGGCCGAGGTCAACGGGTCGGACTGGTGGCGGGCTCAGGCGTGGGCAAAAGCGTGCTGCAAGGCATGATGGCACGCTACACCAAAGCCGATGTGGTGGTGATCGGCCTGATTGGCGAGCGGGGTCGCGAGGTTCAAGAGTTCATCACTGAAACCCTGGGGCCCGAGGGTTTGGCCAAATCGGTGGTGGTCGCAGCCCCCGCCAACGTCTCACCGGTGTTGCGATTGAAGTCGGCACACCTGACCCATGTGATCGCAGAGTATTTCAGAGATCAGGGGCTGAACGTGTTGATGCTGGTCGACAGCTTGACGCGGGTGGCGCATGCGCAGCGAGAAATTGGCTTGGCCATTGGGGAGCCGCCGACCTCTAAGGGTTACCCACCATCGGTGTTTGCACTGCTGCCCAGCCTGATTGAGCGCGCTGGCGTCGGACGGCATGGCCACGGCTCGATCACCGCCATTTACACCGTGTTGGCCGAGGGTGACGATCAAAATGATCCGATCGTGGACATCGCTCGGGCTTCATTGGATGGACAAGTCATTTTGTCGCGCAAATTGGCCGATGCGGCCCATTATCCGGCCATCGATCTGAACGGATCGATTTCTCGGGTGATGCAAAACCTGATCAGTCCCGACGAGCTGAAACTGGCCAATAAATTCAGGCGCTTGTGGTCCTTGTATCAACAAAATCAAGACCTCATTCAAGTGGGCGCTTACCAAGCAGGCAGCAACCCGCATTTGGATGAAGCCATTGCGCTGCGAGAACGCATGGAGAGCTTTTTGTGTCAAGGCATGGACGAGGGTTTTGACGAAGCCCATACCAGGGCCCAGATGCGCGAGATACTGACATGAACGATGCCATCCAAGAGCGCAGTTGCTGGTCGATGTTGCTGAAAAAAGCCGAAGAAAAGCTGGAGCTGATTCAACTGGAGTTGGTGCAAACGCAACAAAGATTGAGTCAATTGGAAGCCAGCCGACAGCGATTGCAAACCATGTACGAGGGCTACAGTGCCCAAAGCAGTCAGTTGGGTCAAGCCAAGCTGGGCATGTCGCATTCGTTGATGATGCGCCAGTTCATGTCTCAGCTGCAGAGCTTGATCAAACGGGTGGACACCGACACACAGCACACATTGAACCTGCGTGCTGCGTTGCACGAAAAAATGGCCGAATGCGAAAAGGAACGCATCAAAATGAGCACCTTGGCCGAAAGAAGCAAGGCCGAATCATTGGCGCAAGCCCGGCAACGTGAACTCAATCAAATGAACGAATGGGCCACCTTGCAATTCAACCGCAACAAAGCCGCTTGAGATCAAGCGCAGACAAACCGCCAAATCACGGCCAATGGTGTGCCCGGCGGAATGGCCTGGGCATCGCGCCAGACCCCTTGGGCGTCAAGCACCTCGCCCTGGGCCATGTGTCCCGTGTGCATGCTGAACTGCCGAACCAACACGGTTTGCTCGCGACAATTGATCTCCATGTTGCTGCGCGTGGACAAATAAGCGGCCCCTCGGGTCGAGCTTTGCGCCTGGTTGTAATCCATGATGGACCAAAAGGTGCGCAACACCCCATTGCGCTTGAGCGTGCTGGTGTCCACATAGTAGGTGGCGGCGTCGCTGCTGCCCAGCGCTTTCATTTCGGCATGCGCCAGTTGACCTTGAAAGAGGGCCCACATCCACACCGAACCCGCCAGCAGCGAAATGAATTTGCTTTTCATGATCACCATCCAAGTTGATTTGGCTATAGGATAGCAACATGTTTGAGTTTTGTAAGCACCTGATGGTGGCCTGTTTGGCTTGGGCTCTGACTGGCTGCGGCGGTGCGGGCGGTGGCGACAGCAGCAACGCCAATGTGCCCATCGGTGTCGGCAGCGGCGTCTTCACAGACAACAGCAGAAGCAACGGCAACGAAATTGGTGCTGTGCTGGTGTCTGAGACGGTGCTCTCCAATGCGACCACGCCCAACTGGTTTGGCTACAAATTCACCACCAACAACAACACCGTGTTCTTGGACTTGTACAGCGCTCGCGTCAGCGGCGTCGGTACGGCCCAAGCCAGTGGGGTGGTTTATAAACATTTTCAAGGCCCTGTGATGGCGGGC
>CAWUNN010000169.1:0-5210 GCA_963923185.1 uncultured Limnohabitans sp.
CAGCGCGACTATGGGCGGGGTTTTTGGCAGCAGCAGTGGCTGGGTTTGAAACGATTGGTGCGTTGAAATCCTTCTCAGACGCTTAGGTTACAACTCTAGGGTTAACCATGTTTTTGAGCGTTGCGGGTTCGTATTTAAATCCAACCGTTCAAACCCCCTAGGAGACATGATCATGATGACACCCCGTCGATTTGCCTTGTCTGTGCTGGCCACGGCTTGGCTGGCTGCGATGGCACCAGCAGGTGCCCAGACCATTGAGAAAATGAAACAGTTCAAGGTGGCCAACACCAACTTGAACATCCCGACTGTGGCCCAAGAGGGCAAAAACGCCGATGCCATTCGCAAGAACCTGGAAAAGGTCAAACTGCCCCCTGGCTTCAAGGTCGAGTTGTTTGCCATCGTGCCTGATGCGCGCCACATGGCCGTCGGCCCCAGCACCAACATGCTGTTTGTCGGTACTCGCAAAACCACGGTGTGGGCCGTGACCGATCGCAACAGCGATCATGTGGCTGACGAGGTCAAACCGTTTGCCAACAGCCTGAATTTCAAGGTGCCCAATGGGGTGTGTTGGACCAAAGATGGCTTTTTGGTCGTGGTCGAGCACAACCGCGTGCTGAATTTCCCGGCTGCCGAGTTTTTCTATGAAGGTCCTGATGTGGCCGTGATCGAGGTGGTGCCTCAGGGTGGTCTGATTCCTGTCGAAGACGAATCGTTCAACCACGGTGCTCGCACCTGCCGAGTGGACAGCAAGGGCATGGCCTACATCACCTTGGGACAACCTTTCAATGTGCCCCCCAAAGAGAAAATCGCCAATTTCGAAAAACTGGGCATCGGCGGCATGATCAAACTCAATGCCTTCGATGGCTCAGGCCGTGAGGTGGTGGCCCGAGGCGTGCGCAATTCGGTGGGCATGGACCTCAGCCCCAAAGACGGCACGCCTTGGTTCACCGACAATCAGACCGATGGCATGGGTGACGACACGCCCCCAGGTGAGTTGAACCATGTGACCAAAATGGGCGAGCATTTTGGTTACCCCTACATCCATGGCAACAATGTTCAAATTGCAGGCACCGATGCAGCGCCTGACCTCAAAGGCATGCAACCCCCTGCCCAGTGGACCAAACCGCAAGTCGAGTTTCCGGCCCACCAGGCGCAATTGGGCATGACGTTCTACAGCGGCACTCAATTCCCGGCCAAGTACCAAGGTGGCATTTTTGTCGCATCCCATGGTTCTTGGAACCGCACCAAGCCCACGGGTGGATTGGTCAACTTTGTGCCCCTGAAAGCCGATGGCACCGCCGGCAAGCCCGAGGTGTTTGCCGAAGGTTGGCTGGACGCCGTCACCAACAGCTACCGGGGTCGTCCGGTTGATGTGGCGGTGTGGAAAGATGGCTCTTTGCTGGTCTCTGACGATTATGCCGGTGCCATTTACCGCATCAGCTACAGCGGCAACTGAAGCACGTGATGCCCGTCCAAGCGAAACTCAGCACAGCGGCCATGGGGCTGCTGTGCAGTTTGGCGGCCTGGACGGCGGGGGCACAAACCCCGCCGCCTGCTGCGGGCTCGTGCGCCGTCTGTCACGGTTTCCAAGGCATTGCGATGGCCCCCGATGCCCCTCACATCGCCGGTCAACCGGCGATGTACTTGGTGGCTCAATTGAAGGCCTATCGCAGTGGTCAGCGCAAGCACGAGGTCATGAGTGTGATGGCCAAAAACTTGTCCGATGCCGACCTTGATGGCGTGGCACAGTGGTACTCGTCTCAGCGCATCAAGCTGGAATCGGCGCCTTGAGCCCAGCAGCGCACAGCGGCCAGATCCCATCCGGCCCAGCCACAACTTTTGAAAAAAATCGGCCCCTTGCTTGGGCTGCTTGCGTGCAATCCATGGCCTTTTTGGATCACATCGCCCAAGGTGGCGAAAGAACTCACATCCAATTGAGCTTGTAACAGATCGCCGGCTTCGTGATCGGCGTCGCGCGTATCCACCACGACCCGACCTGTGGCGCTCAGGTGGCGAACCACCGAGGCTTCCCACTCGACCATTTGGGGCGTGAAAGCCCCCACGGCCATCACCATGGCGTCCGATCGAGGCGTGTGACGAACCGCCACCTCTTGGGCGCTGGTGCAGGTGATGACCCAAGGGCATTCGGCCAAGGCCGCTGGCAGGTCGTGGACGCGTTCGGCTTGCAAGCCCATGCCACGGGCGTGGGCCACCAAGGCGTCGGCACTGCTGCCTGTGCGCGAAGCCACGCGCACTTGGCGCACACCCAAGCATTGGGCAAAGGCCTCGAGGTGCGAGCGGCCCTGAACCCCTGCACCCACGATCAGCAAGGGGCCTTGGGGCTTGTCGGCCAACACTTGGGCGGCCAGCACAGACACCGCTGCCGTGCGCCGGGCTGTGACCGTGGGGCCGTGCAGCATGGCTTTGCGCTGACCATCGGCCAAGTCAAATACCGCCACATCGCCTTGGATGGCGGGCAATCCTTGAGCGGGGTTGTGGGCCACAAAGGTGATCAGTTTGGTCATTGCCCACTTGGAGTCCGAGGCCGGCATCACAAACAAGCTGCCACCGCCATGCAAGCGATGAACCATTCGAGGGGGCACTTGCACCGCGGGGTCGAGCAACAATTCGCGCAGGCAGTCAACCAATCGCGGGTAGGGCAAGGCCGCAGCGGTCTGTTCAGGACCGAGGTCCATTGCGTTCAAAGTCGCCATGCCGGTTGGCCCTGTGCGTCAAAGCGGCCCTCAGGCCAGCAAATCGGCCAAAACCCTGGCCATGACTTGGGTGGCTCGGCGCAGGTCTTGCAAGTCGATGCGTTCATCGGCGCGTTTGGCATGACTTTCCAAGACGGTGCGTGGGCCAGCCCCATAAATCACCCCAGGGATGCCACGCTCGACATACAGGCGCACGTCGGTGTACAGGGGCGTGCCAATGGCAGGGATGGTCTCGCCAAAGACATCGGCACCGTGTTTTTGAATGGCTTGGACCAGGGGTTGGTTGCCTGGCAGGGGCACCATGGCGTTGGCCAGCAGCATGCGACGCACATCCACCCGCAGTTGCTGTCCTCCGCGCGGTGGCTTGAAGCTGGCGGCGGCATCGGCGATGGTTTGGCGCAGTGCGGCCTCGACCTGGGCAGGGTTTTCTTCAGGGATCATGCGGCGATCGAGTTTGAAGACCACCTTGCCTGGCACCACATTGGTGTTGGTGCCACCGCTGATTTGACCGACATTCAGGTACGGGTGCGAAATGCCCTCGACTTTGGATTTGACTTTCAAGTAATCGGCATTGAGTCGGTACAGGGCATTGAGGATGTGCGTGGCCCCTTGCAGGGCATCGATGCCGCTGTCAGGGATGGCGGCATGGGCCATCTCGCCTTGCACCGTGACTTCGAGTTGCAAGCAGCCATTGTGGGCCGTGACCACCTGGTAAGAAAATCCGGCGGCGATCATCAAATCGGGTCGGGTCAGGCCTTTGGAGAGAAGCCAACCGGGACCCAAATCGCCACCAAACTCTTCGTCGTAGGTGAAGTGCAACTCGATCTGCCCTTTTTGAGGTTTGGCCACCGCTTCCAGGGCCCTGACGGCAAACGCAAAGGTGGTGAAGTCGCACTTGCTGACCGCCGTGGCGCGACCATACATCTTGCCGTCTTCAATTTCACCGCCATAGGGGTCGTGGGTCCAACCTTCGCCCGGCGGCACCACATCGCCGTGGGCATTGAGGGCAATGGTTTTGCCGCCCGCACCATAAGCACGGCGCACGATCAGATTGGTGATGCTTTGCAAACCGTGGCGTTGGACCTCGTCTTGGGGCACGGGATGCTTTTCGGCTTCAAAGCCAAAGGCTTGGAACAGCTCTGCGGTGCGCTCGGCATGGGGTGCATTGTGCCCCGGTGGCGAATCGGTGGGCACCCGCACCAGCTCTTGCAGCAGCTTGACTTGCTCATCAAAATGCTGGTCGATCCAGGCGTCCAATTGGGTGTCACGGGTGTTGCTCATGGATGTTCGCGCTCCAGTTGTTGAATCAAGTGACGAAAAGCATCGACCGCCAACTGCATGTCGTCGCAGGTGGTGCTCTCCAAGGGGTTGTGACTGATGCCTGCGTTTTCGCCACGCACAAACAGCATGGCTTGGGGCATGACCTCGTGCAACTTCATGGCATCGTGTCCGGCGCCGCTGGGCATTTTGAACAAAGGCACGCCCAGGGCCGTGACCGCACGTTCCCAGCGTTGTTGCCAAACGGGGTCGCTGGGTGCGGCTGAGGCACGCATGGTTTCCTCAAATTGCACGCGCACACCACGCCCCTCGCAAATGGCGTGCATGCGTTGCAAGACATCTCGGGCCAGCGCATCGCGTTGGGCATCGGTGGGTGCGCGCAAATCCAGGCTGAACGTGCAACGCCCGGGGACCACGTTGATGGAACCGTTGGGCACATGCAGCTGGCCCATGGTGGCCACGCTGTCACCATCTTGTGCAGCGCGTTGCTCCAAGTAAAGAGCCAGCTCTGCGGCGGCACAGGCTGCATCTCGGCGGCGATCCATGGGGGTGGTGCCGGCATGGCTGGCCATGCCGGTGATCTCGCACAGGTAGCGCACACTGCCATTGATCGAGCTGACCACGCCCAGTGGCAAATTCAGTTCATTGAGCACCGGCCCTTGCTCGATGTGGACTTCGACAAAGCCCAGGTAGCGGGCTGGGTCGCGCCGAATGTTGGCGATGTCATCGATGCACAGGCCAGCATGTTGCATGGCTTGGGCCATGGTCACGCCATCGGCATCTTGTTGTTGCAACCACTCGGACTTGAAATCACCGATCAAGGCACCCGAGCCCAAAAAAGTCGCCTTGTAGCGTTGGCCTTCTTCTTCGGCAAAAGCCACCACTTCGATGCCAAAGGGCAGCCGTTTTTGCGCTTGGTGCAACTCGCGCACACAAGCCATGGGCACAAAGATGCCCAATCGGCCATCGTATTTGCCACCATTGCGCACGGTGTCGTAGTGGCTGCCCGTCATCAGGTAGCGCGACGATAGGGTCAGTGGGGCCGGGTGGTAGCGCCCCACCACATTCCCGACGGCGTCGATTTCGACCTCGTCAAAGCCACAGTCTTTCATCCAGTGGCTGATGCGTTGAGCGCAGGCGCGATGGGCATCGGTGAGGTAAGTCACGGTCAGTTGCCCCTGTTGGGCGTCACCCTTGTCGCTGTGCTGGGCCAAGGTT
>CAWUNN010000170.1:0-5209 GCA_963923185.1 uncultured Limnohabitans sp.
CCCGGTACTCACCGTGAAAGGGTGATGTCCTAGGCCTCTAGACGATAGGGTCAAAACCTGGACTTCGACACATTTGGTGGAGGTAAGCGGGATCGAACCGCTGACCTCTTGCATGCCATGCAAGCGCTCTCCCAGCTGAGCTATACCCCCGTTGGGTGTCGAGAGATGGGAGTATATCGCATATTTCAGCCGTTTGACAGCCGTTGCACAACCACTTCGCGCTGTTGCAAGGCCAAGACCTGGTCCACCGATGGGGTTTGGGGCGTGCCCATGACCAACACCCGCACGGGCATGGCCAATTGCGGCATCTTCAGCCCATGCTGGGTCAGCACGGTTTTCATGACCGCAGCGATGGCAGAGGGTTGCCAGTCCACGGTTTGCAGCTGTGTGGCCAAGTCGGCCAGCGCCGGTCGCACCGCGTCGGTGACGTGTTGCGCCAAATCTTCTGCCGAGGGCTGCACAGGGCCATGGTGTTTGGCGATCCACTCAGCCAACATCACCAAGGTATCGCAACGGTCTTTGTACAGTGCACACAACGCGTGCAGACGCGAATCGGGTTGGTGACCCAATTGTTGCAAATAAGGCTTGACGGCCAGCGCCAGTGCCTGTGGATCTAAAGCCTTGAGGTGCTGAGCGTTGACCCAACGCAATTTGGCTTCATCGAATTGAGCGGCACTTTTGCCCAAATGGTCCAAATCGAACCATTGCAAAAATTGCTCGCGGCTGAAAATTTCGTCGTCGCCATGGCTCCAACCCAGGCGCGCCAGGTAGTTGACCATGGCATCGGGCAAATAGCCCTCTGCGCGGTATTGGGTCACGGCTTTGGCCCCATTGCGCTTGCTCATTTTTTCACCTTGCTCGTTGAGCACGGTGGGCAAATGGGCATAGACCGGCGGGGTGTGCCCCAGAGCTTTGAAAATGTTGATTTGCCGGGGCGTGTTGTTGACGTGGTCATCGCCGCGGATCACGTGGCTGATGCGCATGTCGATGTCATCGACCACCACGCAAAAGTTGTAGGTGGGTGTGCCGTCGGGTCGGGCAATGACCAAGTCATCGAGCTCTTGGTTGCTGATCTCAATGCGGCCTTTGACCTTGTCGTCCCAGGCGACCACGCCATCGATTGGATTTTTGAAGCGCCACACCGGTTGCACGCCCTCGGGAATGGGTGGCAAGGTCTTGCCAGGCTCGGGGCGCCAGGTGCCGTCATAGCGAGGTTTTTGCTTGGCCTGCATTTGGCGCTCGCGCAGGGCATCGAGCTCGGCCACGCTCATGTAACACGGGTAGACATGACCCGCGGCGCGCAACTCGGCCAACACGGCTTTGTAGCGGTCCATGCGCTGCATTTGATAGAAAGGGCCTTCGTCATGGGCCAAGCCCAGCCAGCTCATGCCCTCTAAGATGACATCGACAGCGGCTTGGCTGCTGCGCTCTAGATCGGTGTCTTCGATGCGCAAGATGAAGGTGCCGCCACTGGCGCGCGCAAAAGCCCAAGGGTACAAGGCCGAGCGGATGTTGCCCAAGTGGATGAAGCCCGTAGGGGACGGGGCAAAACGGGTGCGAATGGTCATAAAAAAATCAAGAAATCAGCGCCAGACCGCGCGAAATATCGGCTTGAATGTCGCCGACATGGTCCAAGCCCACGGCCACCCGAATCAGCCCCTGGCTGATGCCAGCCGCCTGTCGTTGGGCTTCGGTGAGCTTGCCGTGCGAAGTACTGGCTGGGTGCGCCAACAAGGTTTTGGTGTCGCCCAGATTGGTACACAAAGACATCACCTGCAAATGGTCCAACACTTGAATGGCACGTGCCCTGCCCTGCTGTGGGTCAGCGGCTTTGACCTCGAAAGACAAGACCGCACCACCCACGCCCGACATTTGCCGCATGGCCAGTTCGTGCTGAGGATGGCTGGGCAAACCAGGGTAAAAGACACGGGCCACCGCAGGCTGGGTTTCCAGCCATTGGGCCAGGGCCAGCGCATTGGCACTTTGGGCGCGCATGCGAATGTCCAGTGTCTCCAGGCCCTTGAGCACCACCCAGGCGTTGAAGGGGGACAACACCATGCCCGCATTTCTCATGACCGGCAGCAGTTTTTGTTGAATCAACTCATCGGTGGTGCACACGGCGCCAGCCATCACCCGTCCCTGGCCATCCAAAAACTTGGTACCCGAATGAATGATGATGTCAGCGCCAAACTCGATGGGTCGCTGCAAAGCGGGGCTGGCAAAACAATTGTCCACCGCCAACCAAGCGCCTGCCTGGTGTGCGATGTCGGCCAAGCCCGCCATGTCGCACACCTCGGTCAAGGGGTTGGTGGGTGTCTCAGCAAACAGCAACCGCGTGTGCGGCGTGACGGCTTGGCGCCAGGCGTCCAAATCGGTTTGTGGCACCACACTGACTTGAACGCCAAAGCGGGCAAATTCAGTGCCAATCAGCTTGAGCGTCGAGCCAAACATGGACTGCGAAATGATCACATGGTCGCCTGATTTAAGCAGGGCAAAACACATGAGCATGACGGCCGACATGCCACTGCTGCTGGCCAGACACGCCTGCGTGCCCTCAAGAGCGGCCAATCGCAGCTCAAGGCTGGTGACCGTGGGGTTGCCGGTGCGACCATAGGTGTAGCCATCTTCTTCGTTGGCAAAGCGACGAGCCGAAGTCTCGCCATCGGGCTGGACAAAGCCACTGGTCAAATACAGCGCTTCAGAGTTTTCACCATAAGGGCTGCGCGGCACGGCAGCGCGAACGGCCAACGTATCGCGGTGCAAGGGTCGGTGATCGTCGGACTTGTTCATGTGGGTCACATCAGAGGTGGGGCTTGGGATCGACTCAGCACAGGGGCTTTAGCTTGCGTTGGGCAAAGCCAGTCTGGACGAGTCGATGTCGTCTTCACCCGTTTGCACCCGTTGCTCGTTGAGTCTCAAAATGTCTTGTACGGTCACATCGCCAGTGACGTAAACCCCGTCAAAGCAAGAGGCGTCAAATCCCTTCAAAGGGGCAGCGCCATGCGATGCAGCTGAACGCACGGCTTGTTTCATGGCTTCGACGTCTTGGTAAATCAAAGCATCGGCACCGATGATTTGGCGCACCTCTTCGACGCTGCGATCGTGGGCCACCAGCTCAGACGATGTGGGCATGTCGATGCCGTACACATTGGGGTATCGCACCGGTGGTGCGGCGCTTGCCATGTAGACCTTGCGGGCACCGGCATCGCGTGCCATTTGGACGATTTCTCGGCTGGTGGTCCCGCGCACGATCGAGTCATCGACCAAGAGCACATTGCGCCCTTTGAACTCACTGGCAATGACATTGAGTTTTTGACGCACTGATTTTTTGCGCACGCCCTGACCCGGCATGATGAAGGTGCGACCGACATAGCGGTTTTTGACAAACCCTTCGCGGTAGGGCAAGCCCAACAAATGGGCCAGTTGGGTGGCGCTGGGTCGGCTGGACTCGGGGATGGGGATCACGACATCGATGTCGGTGGGGGGCACGACAGAGATCACCCGCTTGGCCAAAGTTTGGCCCAAATTCAGCCGCGCCTGGTAGACCGAAATGCCGTCCAAGGTCGAGTCAGGTCGGGCCAAGTAAACAAACTCAAAGATGCACGGGTTCAGACTGGCGTGGGCTGCACACACCTGGTGGTGCATTTGGCCTTGCAAATCAATGAAGATGGCCTCGGCTGGGGCCACATCGCGCACGAATGCGTGGCCGGTGCCTTCTAAGGCCACCGATTCACTGGCCACCATCACCGTGCCATCGGCGCTTTGGCCAAAGCACAAAGGCCGAATGCCATGGGGATCGCGAAACGCCAGCAAGCCCTGGCCTGCGATCAGTGCAATGACCGAGAAAGAGCCACGCACCCGGTGGTAGACGCCTTGGACGGCTTGAAACACATGATCAGGGGTGAGTGTGCCGCCCCCATAGACCTGCGACAGCTCGTGGGCCAACACATTGAGCAATACCTCGGAGTCGCTGTCGGTGTTGATGTGGCGGTGGTCCACAGAAAACATGTCTGCCTTCAGGGCCTGTGCATTGGTGAGGTTGCCGTTGTGCACCAACACAATGCCAAATGGCGCGTTCACATAAAACGGTTGGGCCTCTTCCTCGCTGTAGGCGTTGCCTGCCGTGGGGTAGCGCACTTGGCCCAAACCCACATCGCCTGGCAAAGCTCGCATGTTGCGGGTGCGAAAGACATCGCGCACCATGCCTTTGGCCTTGTGCATGAAGAACTTGGTCCCCATTTGGGTGGCGATGCCGGCAGCGTCCTGCCCCCGATGCTGCAGCAAAAGCAATGCATCGTAGATCAGTTGATTGACAGGGGCGCGACTGACCACGCCAACGATTCCACACATTTCAGTTCAGGTACTTTCCAAATTCAGTGGGCAACAAAGGTCGCAACACCACCAAAGTGCCACGCAGCCATTGCGGCACCACAGAGGTCTGCCAAATGTCCTCACTTTGCCACGGACTCAGACCCACCACGATGGTCAGACTGAGCAACAAAAACAAGCCACGCAATGCGCCAAACACCGCACCCAACAGCCTGTCCAGCGGCCCCAAGCCCACAGCAGAGGCTAATTTCTTCAGCAAGATGGACAACAAGGTGCAAACCACCAAGACCCCCACCCACACCATCACAAAACCCAACAGTTGCTGAGCGGTGCCGCTGCCAGAGTCCATGGGCAACCACGAGCCCACTTGCACCGCATAGCGTTGAGCCAACCAGAAACTGGCCATCCATCCCGCCAGGGACAACACCTCGCGCACCAAACCCCGCATCAAGCCCCACAGTGCAGAAGCCCCCGCCATGCCGATCAAGGTCCAGTCGAGGTAATTCATGCGAACTCGGGGCTCAGAAACTCAGGACAAGCGCCTGCACTTGCAAGGACTTGGCTTTTTCGGCGGCTTGCTCGGCTTCGGCTTTGGTGGCAAAGGGCCCCAAACGAACCCGCGTGCGTTTGCCGTCTTTGGCTTCGACCACCTGCGTGTAGGTTTTCAAGCCCGCTTTTTCAAGCTTGCTGCGCGTTTCTCGCACCTTGGCTTCATCTGAAAATGATCCGGCCTGAACCACATAGCGCTTGTCTGATGCTTCGGTATTGCTGGCATCGTCAGTTTTGTCTGTTTTATCGGTTTTGGGGGCGGCCACGGCAGCAGGAGCAGGGCTGGCTTTTTCTGCAGCGGTGACCAGCTCTTCTTTGTCGGTCAAGGTTT
>CAWUNN010000171.1:0-5151 GCA_963923185.1 uncultured Limnohabitans sp.
CTCCCAGTTGTCATCAAAGCGCCGGTTGCCTTGTCGAATGCTTTGGTCATCGGTGAACCCACTGACCATCAAGAGCTCGTTGCGCTGGCTCAAATAGGTCTTGAGGGGCGAGACCAACGAATGCAACAAATCTCGACCCTGGGGCTGTAAACGGTCAGAGTTCAAATCAAACAACAAGCGCGAGTTGATGCCGATGCGACCATTTTGCAACGTGATGCGCCCGCTGGACAAAGGCACTTCCAGCACCCGCTCCAGCGACTGAGTTTCACGCTGGGCCGCTTCTCTTTGGGCGATCTCACGCTGCAGCAAGCCCGCCATGTCCAGTTGCACCGCCATGACCCCCATGAGCAGCAACACGAAAGCACCGACCAACCCAGACATCAGGTCCCCAAACGATGCCCACACCGTCGTGGACAGGGTCGCCTCGTCTTGTTCATCTGAGCTCATGATCGCTCCTTGTGAACCACCGCCCCAGAGGCGCGCTCGAGGGCTTGCAACATGGGTTGCTGAGCACTCAGGCTCAGCTCAATCACCTCTTTGGCCTGAGCCACGTAATAAGCCAATTGCTCGTCGCTGCGCGCCACCGATTGCGCCAAGGTTTGCTGAGTCTGCTGCAAAAGATCCAAAGTCTTGTTCTGGCTGTCCAACAGAGCTTGCATGGCCATGGCAAACGATTGCGCCAAGGCTTGTACCTCCAGGGCGCTGGCTTTGAGCTGCTCATCGATTTGGTGCGCTTGTTGCCCCTGAGACTGGATGTGCGTCTCCAATGAGCGGCCAATGTGCTGGGCCTGTTGTTCAAACGACTGGCTCAGTTGTCCCACTTGCTGTTCCAACACATGTGTCACCTGTGTCAATTGGTTCAGCAATTGAGTGCGCTCGCTCAGCAATTGGTGATCGCGACCCGAGTGATCTTGGATCATCTGAGTGATTTGATTCATCAAACCCGCAGCAGCCTGGGTGGCTTGCTGGGTCACTTCAGTCAGTTGGAGCAAAGCGCCTTGCACGGCACCGCCGATGTGCCCCCATTGCTGGGTCATGGATGAATCAATCTGGGCGACCCATTGGCGCATTTGTTCCAACTGTTGCTGCACCTGAAGTTGATGCGCACTGGACCATTGCTCATGCATCAAACGGGCTTGCTGCTCAAGCCGATTGAGCGCGGTTTGACTCATCTCTTGCAACTCAGACGCGGTGTGGCCCAAGGTCTGGGACAAGTGATCGCGCAAATGTTGGTCGAAATCCTTGACCCAGGCCCCCTGCAGCTGACTCGCTTGGGTCAGGTGCACCTCTTGACGGTTTTGCAAGTCTTGGTGGGCTTGAGCTTGCTGAACTTCCAATCGATCCATCCACTGGCCCAACTTCACCACCAACTCGGGCATGGCTTGCAGGTGCTGCTCGATGGCCAGCAGCCGTTGCTCACGGCGCTGCTCAGAGGTGTGCCCATGCAGGTGGGTGGCCATCACCCCTTCTAACTCGGCCCAGGCTTTGCTTCGCTCTGCTCGAACCAGGGTGCTCATGAAGCCCAACATGGCGGATGTGCCCACCCCCGCCACCGACGCACCAAAAGCCAGGCCAAGCCCTTTGATGGGCTCAGAGAAAGCTACCCGAATGCCTTGAATGTCGGTCAAGTTTTGCAAGGCAAAGGCCGTGCCGCTGAGGGTGAGCACCATGCCCAAGAATGTGCCCAACATGCCCATCATGACCAGCAAGCCCACCAGATACGGGGTCAAAACGGGTGCGGGTGCAACGGCCATGTGACCCGAGATCCGGCGCGCTGCGTGAGCTCGCCAATCGACAGGCAATTGCGCAATCCAAGCGTTCAGATCGTTGACAGGTTCATGCAACGCTTGGACAGCGGTTTGAAAGATCGACGCTTGCTGACGATGCCGATGCAACTCGAGCATGCCCCAGGTGAACACCGCCCCAATCAACAAGGTCATGACCAACACCAAAGGGTTGTAGGTCATGGCTGTGGTCGCCACCCACAACACCAATGCCATGCCCAAGGCATAGGCCATTTTGAAGAGTTCGATTTTTTTCATTCAGATTCCAAAGCTTCCAGCAAACCCAGCAAGGGCTGGCATCGCAGTTCCAGTTCGGCCAGCAAAGAGGCTCGCACATCACGCTCAAAGTCGCGCAACCAAATGGGGTGACTGGTGACGCGCCCCATGGAAGAGTCAGAGCCGATCGGCATGTGTTGGTTCACCAGTCGGCTCAAATGCTGACCCATGCGCACCGGCAGGGTCGACATCAATCGGTTTTCTTTGTCCTGCAAGGCGGCGTCGTAGACAGCATCCAGGCGAGCCAAGTCCCGCATGGCCCCTCCCGCAGAGACCATCGCTGTCCTGATTTTTTTGCGCCAACGCCCCAGCCACAGATTCATTTGCTTTTGGTGATCGCTCATGTGACGGCGGTAAGGCTCCCACAATTCGTCCCAAACCAAGGGGTGCAGCACCATGGCAGCTGGCATGGGGGTGCGCCACAAGCCAGGGGCAAAGCGGTCGTGCGCGATGGCATCGCGCAAGGCGGCCACCATCTGCTCGAACTCGGCTCGCCAAGCCAGGACGTCCATCTCTGCAACCGCAGGTCCGTGGGTCTTGCTCATGCCGAGCAGGGGGTGCAACTCAATCGCATGCCTGACGTTGAGCCAGTCGCCCAAACGTGCCCCCAGGTCTCGGGGCTGTGCCGCGGGCTTTAACAAACCACGCTCGATCCAAAAGCGCAACATCGAAGCGCTGTGCAAGTCCGCTGAAGGCATGTACAAAAAAGCCCCCGATGGGGCTGGAATTCAACTCCGAAGCATTGTACAGATCGGGGGTTGTCCATCTTTGGCCGAAGCAATGGCTTTGGCCGCACCTTCTAGGGCTGGCGAGACCGGAGCGTCAATCAACCACGTCGCAATGGACTGAAGATAGGCTTGGTAACGTCCTTTGCCCTCAAAACGCTCTCTGAAGAGGGGGGCTTCCAATCTGCTGCGCAGCCTGGGGGCAATGCCTCCGCCAATGTAAACACCACCTGTGGCGCCCAAAGTCAAGGCCAGATCGCCCGCCACCGACCCCATCCAGGCCACAAACATGTTCAAGGTTTGCTGGGCCCGTTCATCACCTTGGGCATCCATTTCAAGGATATCCGAGGCAGCCAACTGCTGGCCCAGTGGTTGGCCTTGCAACACACACAAGGTTTGGTGCAATTCAACCAACCCATTGCCAGACAACACGCGCTCAGCCGACACATGCCCATGGCGTTGGCTCAAGTGTTGGATCACCTCAAATTCCAATGGGCTGTGAGCGGCCAAGGTCACATGTCCACCTTCTCCCATGATGGGCACCCATTGGTCAGAATGCGGCACTGGCAACAAACCAGAGACCCCCAGTCCGGTACCCGCACCCAGCAACGCCTTGGTCATTTGCTGACCTGTTGTGGCTTCAAGGGTGCGTCCCAAAGGGATCAGGTGTTGTTCTGGCAAGGTCGGCAGCGCCAGCGCCAACGCGGTGAAGTCATTGAGCACCATCAGACATTGCAGCCCCAATTGGGCGCGCACCTCATCCATGGAAAAGCGCCAATTCAAATTGGTCATTTGCAGCAAGTCACCCGTCACGGGGATGGCCATGGCCAAAGACGCACTGTGGGGCAAGGGCAAAGACTGTTGTTGCAAATAGGCTTGGATGGCTTGCACAGGGTCCGCGTACAAGGCACATGGCAAGATCTGGATGTGCTCGATTGGGCTGGCCGGCTCAGACATCCAACCCAAGCGGGCGTTGGTTCCCCCAATGTCGCCCAACAAACGGGGCCAACCGGGTTGGATGTCGCTGCGAGCTTTGGCGATGCGCATGGTCAATGGACAGAGGTAGAAGCGGCCATTTGCTTGACCATGGTTTTGCCCAATTCCACGCCCCATTGATCATAGGCATTGATGCCCCACAGAACCGATTGGCAAAACACTTTGTGCTCGTACAAGGCGACCAGGGCACCCAGGCCAGCGGCATCGAGTCGGTCCAACCCAATCATGGAGCTGGGGACGTTGCCCGCATAGGTGCGATGTGGGGCCAGCCACCTTGCATGCTCGGGCGTCAAACCCTCTGCCAGCAAGGCCTGGTAGGTGTCGGCCTCGTTGCGGCCCAAGGCCAAAGCTTGCGCTTGGGCTTGCATGTTTTGCTGCACCACCTGCTGATGCATGGAGGTCAAGGGCAAATCACAGTCAGATTGACTCACACCGATGAAGTCAACTGGCACCATTTGGCTGCCTTGATGCATCAGCTGAAAATAAGCATGTTGCCCATCGATGCCCAACCCGCCCCAGATGACAGGGGCGGTCTGAATCTGGGCTGGGCTGCCATCGCAGTGGATGCGCTTGCCATTGGACTCCATCTCAAGCTGCTGCACATAGGACACGAATTCTTTGAGGCCATACGCATAAGGTGCGATGTTCAACGTCCTGGCATGCAAAAAGTTGCCATTCCAAACGCCGCACAAGGCCATGATCAAAGGCAAGTTGCGAGCCGGTTCGGCCGACAAGAAATGCCGATCCATCTCGTGCGCCCCTTGCAAAAAAGATCTGAACTGAGACGGGCCAATGGCCAATGCCAAAGGCAGGCCGATGGCCGACCACACCGAATAACGACCACCCACCCAATCCCAAAACAAAAAAGTCCGATCGTGTAAAAAGCCTTGCTGCTGCGCCAACTCAGGCTTGGCCGTGACCGCCACCAGGTGCTGGGCCAGTCGGTCCGCTGGACAGCCGCCATCGCTCAACCAGCGTTTCGCCGATTGAAACAGGGTCATGGTTTCTTGGGTGGTGAAGGTTTTGCTTTGCACGATGAACCCGGTGCGTGCCGGTTGCAAGGTCGACAGGCAGCGACGCAAAGCTTCGGCATCGACATTGGAGACTTGATGCACCCTGAGGGCCGAGGCGCTTGAAGTGGCCAAGGCATGGATGGCCATGCGCGGCCCCAGATCCGATCCACCAATGCCCAAATTGACGACATCGGTGATGGGACCCTGGTCAGCTCCAAACCATTGACCGTCCCGAGCGAATTGAGCAAATCTCAAGAATCGGTCCAGTTCATGCTGAACTTGTCCAGTGATGGCATCTCCCCAAGGCGCCCCCTGCCCCGCTTGACCGCGCAAAGCCATGTGCAGCACGGGTCTGGC
>CAWUNN010000172.1:0-5143 GCA_963923185.1 uncultured Limnohabitans sp.
ATCGTCGGCAGCGTCAGATGTGTATAAGAGACAGAGGCTTTCAGGCTGAGAGGGCCCGAGCAGGCTGCGGCCGCCCATCAACGCTTCATGCAAGAAGTCATCGAGCCTGCCATCCGACCGCAAGCTTTGCAATTGATCGAACAACACCGTCAAGTCGGTGATCGACTGTTGGTGATCACCGCCACCAATGAATTTGTCACCCGGCCCATTGTGCAGCGCCTGGGCATCTCTGAAATGATTTCAGTCGAACTCGAACGCGATGCCAACGGGTGGTACAGTGGTGAAATCAAGGGCGTGCCATCGATGCGCGAGGGCAAAGTGCAGCGACTTCAAGTTTGGTTGCAACAACAAGGCCTGGATTGGTCCAGTGTTGACGCTACTTTTTATTCTGATTCGGTCAATGACTTGCCCTTGTTGAGCCAGGTGCAACACCCAGTGGCCACCAACCCAGACTCCAAATTGCGGGAACACGCCATGCACCAAAGTTGGCCCATCCTTGAATTGTTTGAACGCGAATGATCAAATCTCTCATCCGACGTTTGATTGGCCACCCCGAGCCGAACAAACCCACCACATTGGGCAAACGTCACAGCGTGCCCGCCAACCAACACCGCATTGACCTTGATTTGGTGGATGAGCGTGCTTTGCAGGTGGTTCAGACTTTACAAGACAAGGGATTTGAGGCCTACATCGTTGGAGGCGCAGTGCGCGACCTGTTATTGGGCTTGCGACCCAAAGATTTTGACGTGGCCACCAATGCCACACCAGAACAAGTCAAAGGCTTGTTTCGACGTGCTTTCATCATCGGCCGACGTTTTCGAATTGTGCACGTCGTGTACGGGCGCGGTCGAGAGCACGAAGTCATTGAAGTCTCTACCTTCAGGGCCTATCTGGACAACTCGGCTGCCGAAACCGTTCATGGCAACGAGCGCACCGCCAAAGGAGAGTTGGCTCGCATGCAACATGCTGTCGATGCGAATGGACGTGTGCTGCGCGATAACGTTTGGGGTCCTCAAGAAGAAGATGCTGCAAGGCGTGATTTCACCGTCAACGCCATGTACTACAACCCACGTACGCAAGAGGTGATTGACTACCACAAAGGTTTTGAGGACGCGCGAAAGCGGGTGCTGCGAATGATTGGCGACCCGGTGGTGCGTTACCGCGAAGACCCGGTGCGCATGGTGCGTGCCATTCGTTTTTCAGCCAAGTTGGCCGCTTTGGGCTTCAAACTCGAAGCGCGTACTGCAGCTCCGATTCGAAAATCTCTGGATTTGTTGGCCGAAGTGCCGCAAAGCCGCATGTTTGATGAAATGCTCAAGCTGTTGCAAACGGGCCATGCTTTGGCCAGCATCGATCAACTCAAGGCCTTGGGTGTGGCCAAAGGCATCTATCCCTTGCTGGATCTGGTGGTCGAGCGCAGCAACGATCCCTTTGTACAAGCGGCTTTGCAAGACACCGATCGACGGGTCACAGAGGGCAAGCCAGTGGCTCCCAGCTTCTTGCTGGCCTGTGTGTTGTGGTCCGATGTGAGAGAGGGTTGGCAAGCGCAGCGGGCCCATCAGCCAGCGACGCCCGCCTTGCAAGCCGCCATCGATGAGGTTTTTGATGCTCGCATAGGGGACGTCTCGGGCCGGGGTAAATTGGCGTCCGACATGCGAGAGATTTGGATGATGCAACCCCGATTTGACAAACGCGTGGGCACCAGCCCCATGACCTTGGTCATGATGGCGCGATTTCGGGCTGGTTTTGATTTCATGAGATTGCGCTCTGAGGTCGGTGAAGTGCCAGAGGCTTTGGCCGATTGGTGGCAGACTTTCAGCACGGCCGATGACCCGCAGCGCGAAGACATGTTGGCGCAAATCCGAACAGCGCAATCACAGCGCCCGCGCAGCCCAGCCAAAGGGCAACAGGTGGTCCAAACCGCTGCACCCGATGAGGAATCGGCTGCCCCCAAACGCCGTCGCCGCCGTCGCCGCCCATCTGCCGGCGGAGGTGGCGCACCGGGTCAGGTCAACCCCGAATGAGGTCTGCGGTCACGGTTTGGGTTGCTTTGGGCGCCAATCTGGGTGATGCCCAGTCCCATATTCAAACGGCCACCGACCATTTGCGAAAGCTCAGCTGGCCAGGGTCTTGGGCGATGTCTCGCACCTACCGAACTGCCCCCCATCAGGCACAAGGGCCGGACTACATCAATTCGGTCGTGCGTTTTGATACCACTTTGACAGCACCGGCTTTGTTGAATGCCTTGCAGGATCTGGAGGCCGCTGCGGGGCGCGAGCGCCCCTATCGCCATGCGCCACGCACCCTGGATTTGGATTTGCTTTTTTATGGCAGTGCCCGCATCGACAGCCCCAAGCTGATCGTGCCTCACCCCAGGTGGTCAGAGCGAGCCTTTGTCTTGCGCCCTTTGGCCGATGTCAGTCCAGAAAAAGTCGGCCCAGACCTGTTGCAGGCAGTCGCAGATCAGCCGATCTCGCTGTTGCCATGATTTTGAGACATCCTCAGGTTACACTTCTGTCACTTAACCATCACGGTTTTGTCACATTGATCGGAGACACGCATGTTGTTCGGGAAGCTGCTGCCGCGTGAAGGCAACTTTTTTGACATGTTCAATCAACATGCCGAGCGCATTGTTGAAGCAGCCAGGGCTTTTTCTAACCTGGTCAAAAATTACAGCGATCCGCATTTGCGCGAACAATACAACCAAGATGTCAACAATGCCGAAAGGGCGGCCGATCGGGTCACTCACGACGTCAATCGGGCCATTCACAAAACTTTCATCACCCCCATCGATCGCGAGCAAATTCACTCGCTGATCAACACCATGGACGATGTCGCCGATCTGATCCAAGACTCGGCCGAGACCATGTTTTTGTACGATGTTCGGCACATGACCGAAGAAATCACCCGGTTGACATCTTTGGCTGTCAGCTGTTGCGAGCGCTTGCGAGATGCCGTCAAAATGCTCGATCGCATCGCTGAGCCGGCCACCGCCGAAGCCGCCTTGAAAACCTGCGAAGAAATCGACAAGCTCGAGTCCGATGCCGATCGTGTGATGCGCAGCGCCATGAGCAAGCTGTTTCGCGAAGAAGCTGATGTGCGCGAGGTGATCAAACTCAAGGCCATCTACGAATTGCTGGAGACCATCACCGACAAATGCGAGGATGTGGCCAACCTGATCGAGGGCATCGTCCTCGAAAATTCTTGACACCCGCCCAGCGCAGCCATGGTCACAACATCTGTTGCACTTTGGGTGGTCATCTTGCTGGTCTTGATGGCCCTGCTGTTCGATTTCATGAACGGCTTTCACGATGCCGCCAACTCGATTGCGACTGTGGTCTCGACCGGGGTGTTGCGACCGACCCAGGCTGTGGTATTCGCGGCCTTTTTCAATCTATTGGCCATCATGGTGTTTCACCTCAGTGTGGCGGCCACGGTGGGCAAAGGCATCGTTGAGCCGGGTGTGGTCGATACACATGTGGTGTTTGGTGCGTTGTCTGGGGCCATCACCTGGAACATCATCACTTGGTATTACGGCATACCCAGCAGTTCTTCGCATGCCTTGATCGGTGGCATCGTGGGCGCTGTGATCGCCAAGGCAGGGGCTGGTTATTTGATTGCCAGTGGCATTTGGCGAACTGTGATTTTCATTTTTGTCTCGCCTGCTCTGGGGTTTTTACTGGGTTCTTTGATGATGGTCGGCGTGGCTTGGCTGTTTCGTCGCGCCACCCCTTTGCGCATTGACAAATGGTTTCGGCGCTTTCAATTGCTGTCGGCGGGTGCTTACAGTTTGGGGCACGGCGGCAATGATGCCCAAAAAACCATCGGCATCATATGGCTGTTGCTGATCGCCACGGGTTACTCAGATGCAGCTGACGCCAGCCCGCCGTCTTGGGTCATCGTGTCGTGCTACACCGCCATTGCACTGGGCACCATGTTTGGGGGCTGGCGAATCGTCAAAACCATGGGACAGCGCATCACCAAGCTCAAGCCTGTAGGGGGATTTTGTGCCGAAACTGGGGGTGCCATCACCCTGTTTTTGGCCACTTCAATCGGGGTGCCAGTTTCCACCACCCACACCATCACCGGGGCCATCGTGGGTGTGGGATCGGTGAAAAGAGCCAGCGCGGTGCGCTGGGGTGTGGCAGGCAATATCATCTGGGCCTGGGTCTTCACCATCCCAGCCAGCGCCTTTGTGGCCGCGATCGGTTATTGGATCAGTTTGACACTGTACATTTGAGCTTGGGCGCAGCCCCTGAGCGCGGTCATTGCGAAATTTGTCGTGCTTCTTCGATTTGCACCTCAAAGTAGCGTTGAATGCTGTAGACGATGCTGGACATCAACACCGTGGCCCCCACCAAAAGAGACACAGCGATTGCGCCGATCGTGAGCCAATTGCTGCGGCCAGCAGGGTCATCTGATGCCAAATTTGGATTGAAACGGCGGTTCCAGTGTTCTGCTGACATCAAACCATAAACGATGGCATTCAGGGCACAGGCTGCAAAAGCAAATCCAAAAATGGGGATCAACCACCAGCTCAATGCGTCGTCGACGCCATATTCATTGACCCGATCGAACCCCCAAGCGCCCAAAGCAGTGGGGACCATCAGCCACCATCCCATGCGGTCGTTCAAACCAAACAAATAAAAGCGATGCAGACCCAAGGATCCACCAGCAAATGCCAGCCAAGCGGCAATGGTTTTGTTCTTCATGGCGCCATCATAAGCAAACACGCAGGGTCAAAGCTGAGCAGGGGCATCTTCACCCCAACCCAAGGACCGTTGCATGAAAACCGTGTCCAGCCAACGCCCGTGCTTCCATCCGCTGGACCGCAGCACACCCACATGTTCAAAACCCAGGGCCGAATGCAATCCAATGGACCCCAGGTTGGCTGAATCACCGATGACGGCCACCATCTGACGACCGCCTGCACGTTCGGCGCGTGCCATCAACTCAGACAGCAAAGCCCGCCCCCATCCTTGGCCCATGGCTTGTGGGTGCATGTAAATCGAGTCCTCCAGGGTGTGCCGATAGGCCAATCGCGGTCTGAACGGCTGGCAGTAGGCATAACCCATGACCCGCTCGCCTTGTCTCAAGACCAGGTGGGGCATGCCTTGAGTCGCGACCGCTTGCCAGCGGCGGG
>CAWUNN010000173.1:0-5114 GCA_963923185.1 uncultured Limnohabitans sp.
GTCCCTGGAGCGGCTTTGTCATGCCCCAGTAATCGCATCAAGTGATATAGACTCAGGCCCAAAGATTAACAAAACTGAATCTTCCACGGCCCTTTTGCGGGTGAATTCACATGCATCATTTACAACGCGCCAAGTCGGTGATTCAAGCCAACCCTGAGTCACCCTCATCCAAGGTCTTGTCCGCTCTGGTGCGTTCACTTTCTCAAGACGAAGATTTTGAAGTGTCATCGCTCTACAACCTCAGTGCCGATGAATTTGACTTGGCCATGCATGTCATCCAAGACTGGCGACTGGATCGCTATTACATGGGAAAAACCAAAGTGTTTGACCTGGCCTCGACCTCTACGCTGCACGGTCATTGAGTTTTCATTTTGCACACCGCCTGCACTCCCCCGATCAAGCAACGCCCATGAGCTTTCATACCAGTGCTTGGCAAGGCGTGGCCGGCATGTTCGTGTTTTTGGCCATCGGTTGGGGCTTGAGCCGCGAGAGGTCTCAAATCAATCCACGCTTGGTGATCAGCGCCATGGTGCTGCAATTTGTCATTTGTTTGGCCTTCACTCGAATCGAAGGCTTGCAACAGGCGCTGGCGGCTTTGAATGAAGGCGTGCAAGCCTTGGCCAAGGCCAGCACACGTGGAACCTCATTTGTCTTTGGCTACTTGGGGGGTGGAGATGCCCCGTTTGATGTCCAATCGCCTCATTTGATGGTGACCTTGGCATTTCAGATCTTGCCGCTGATCATGGTCATCTCTGCGCTTTCGGCATTGCTTTGGTACGCCAGGGTGTTGCCGCTGGTGGTCAGAGCCATCAGTTGGTGTTTTGAGCGCACCCTGAACACCCATGGTCCGGCCGGTTTGGTGGCTGTGATCAACGTTTTTTTGGGTCAAGTCGAATCGGCCTTGATGGTCAAACCCTATTTGGCACGAATGTCCAAGCCTGATTTGCTGCTGGTCATGACCGCTGGCATGGCCATGATTGCCGGTTCAATGATGGTGATTTATGCCACCTTGCTGGGACCCCAATTGGGCCCAGAGATGGGCGAAGTGCTGGGCCACCTGATCACCAAATCGTTGATGTCGGTTCCGGCTTCGATTTTGTTTGCTCACCTGTTGATGCCCAATCCCACCCACCGCACATCCAGATCAACCGCAGATCACGCACAGGACCATCAGGTTGAGCAACCCTATCGCAGCCTGATGGATGCCATCACCAAGGGCACCTCTGATGGTTTGTCGATTTATTTGAACGTGGTCGCCATTCTGATCGTGTTGAGCGCTTTGGTGGCTTTGGGCAACGATGCCTTGGCTGGTTTGAGTCGACCCTTGGGGATCTCACTGAGCATTCAAGGCGTGGTGGGGTGGTTGTTCGCCCCCATTGCATGGTTGATGGGTGTGCCTTGGCAAGAGTCACTGACAGGGGGAGAACTGCTGGGGGTGAAGACCGTTTTGAATGAGTTTTTGGCCTACCTGGATTTGATTCAACTGCCCGATTCAGCACTGAGCCCGCACTCGAGGCTGATCATGATTTACGCTTTGTGCGGTTTTGCCAATTTGGGCAGCATCGGGATCCAAATCAGCGGCTTGTCTGCCATGGCTCCAGAGCGAAGAGGTGAATTGATCGATTTGGCTTGGCCTGCATTCATTGCCGCCATTTTGGCCTCTTGCATGACCGGTGCGATCGTCGGTTTGGTCATTCCCTGAGGCCCATGGCCTTGAGAAATCAAGGCCTGATCCACCTGCTCAGGGTGTTGGGATTGCCATCGTTCAACTCGGCCTGAATGTCCAACAGACGGCACAGAAAAGGGTAAAGGTCCACATTGTCGACCAGGTCCGCTGACATGGGAGCAATGCGATGGCCGCTGGCGATCAAAATGCCCCACATGGATTCATCGATTGGGTCGTAACCATGCTGACCCAAAGGCCCCTTGCGGCTGGGATCGACGTTCATGGCATATCCAGGCTCAGCCAAACACACGATATCGGGCACCCGGGGATGCTGACCGAATTTGAATCGCTGAGGCAATTGGGCTTTGGGCCAACACTGAGCATGGGGCAATTGCGCCAATTGACTCCAAATCGAGGCTGCGTCTTCACCCCTTAAACGGATGCCTGCCAAAGGCCCCATCCATTCCCATTGGGCCTTGGAGCGGGCGGGCAGCACATGGGCCACTGAAATCAGATGATCCACCTTTCGCATGCCGTGATCAGACGCAATGATCAAGGTGGTGTCAGCCCAAAGTCCCGACGCTTTGAGTTCTTGAATCAATTTGCCGATGCTGCGGTCAACCGCATGGCTGGCTGAAGCCACTTCAGCGCTGTCAGGGCCATGTTGATGACCTGCAGAGTCGACGTCAGAGAAATACAAGGTGGCAAAATCAGCCCGATCCTCAGACGGCCGCTTCAACCAATTCATCAGCGTTTGGATGCGACTTTCATGCGACATGGCATGTTGATAAGGCAACCAGTCATCGGGTTGAATGCCTTGGATCGGAACCTCAGAGCCTGGCCAAAACAAAGTCGATGACCTTTTGCCTTGGGCATGCAAGGTCAGCCAAATCGGCTTGGCCTGACGCCACCATCGACTGTCGTTGAGTACGTCGCGTGAGCCCAAGCTGAATGTGCCCGGCAGCTCTGGGTCGGTCATGGTGTTGTTGACAATGCCATGGTGATCGGGTGTTTGACCCGTGACCATCGAGAGGTGGTTGGGAAATGTCAAGCTGGGAAAGGATGAAAGCAGACCTCTTGCATGCGCACCGCTTTGTTGCAGCTGAAACAAATGAGGGGTGTTGACTTTGTCCACATAAGCCGGTTTGAATCCATCGATGCTGACCAAAAGCACCAAGGGTTTGGTCGCCGGACCAGGCTGGGCCTGCGCATGAATGGATAACACCACCCACATCAAGCACACTGAGCTCATGCGCCAAGTCCGTTGAAGACTGCGCTGAATGAGGCCCAGCATCCCCATGCGATCACACATGGGTGAGATGCAACACAATCATTTTCAAGCGCTCGGTGATCTTTTCAACCCGATCAGAGAGGTAGTTGAACGCCACCAAACCCGTCAACGCGATCGAGATGCCCACGGCAGTGGCATACAGCGCCGTGCCAATACCGGCACTGATGGCCGCTGGCTCTGAGATTCCAGACTTGGAGATGATTAGAAAAGTGTCCACAATGCCAAAAATGGTGCCCAGCAAACCCATCAGCGGGGCTGCAGTGACCACGGTGTCCAAGATCCAAAGTCGGTTCTTGAGCTCATCGGTGGCATGGAGAAATGCAGCATCGATGCGATCTTGACGCAGCTCTGGACTGAGTTCAAGGCTTTGCATGTGATGAATTTTTTGAACCATGCCAGAGACAGCGTCTTGGCCCAATACGCTCTCGACCCCTGATGGTTCAGAGGCCATGTGAAGCAACACATGGTTGGCACGGGTCATGTTCACTGCCGTGAAAATGACCCGCTCTATCGCAACGCCAAAGGCAATCAAAGCCGATAAGGCCATCAAACCAAATGAAATTTGATGCAGGATGTCACTCATGCTCAGAAATCAGCAGAGAAGGTGAAGCTGGTAAAGCGCGGCGCACCCACATAATAAGTGGGCAATCCACCCCCTTGTGAGCTGGGCGCATTGACCGAAGTCGTGATGTTGGAGCCGCTGCCTGAGTTGGCAATCAAATAAGACTTGTTGAACAAGTTGCTCACGCTCATGCGCAAGGTGGGATTCTTGAACAAGTTGCTGGACTCGAACTTGTAGCCCGCGTTGAAGTCGTACACCGTGTAGGCATCCAAGTACTCGTCGTTGACCAATGTGGTGTAACGCTTGCCGGTGTACTTGGCGGTCAACATGGCCAACCAGGGGCCACTGGTGTACTGCGCAGAAGCGGCCCACATGATGCGCGGGGTATCAGGGAAGATGGCCCCGTTGGTGGGCAAGCTGCTGGTCGATGTGGCAGCAAAATCATTCAGAATTTTGCTGACCGTGTAGGTTGCAGAGCCATAGAAACTCCAGCCCTTGATGGGCTTGGTACCGATTTCGGCTTCAAATCCCTTCATGTTGGAGTTACCCACGTTGTAATCAGTGTAAGTGGCGGTATCGGGGTTGTAGCCCTGAGCAATGCGATTTTTAAAGTCAACATTGAAAAATGCAAAGCTGGCTTTGTAGTTTTCTTGGTTGAAGCGCATGCCGATTTCGGTGTTGGTCGCTGTTTCGGCCTGAATGCTGGTGTTGGGCTTGATGGTGTAACCCGTCAACACCCCATTGGAGATGGTGCCACCGCTGACCCAACCTGCCTGGACAAAGTTGGACGGTGCTCGCATGTTTTCTGTGATGTTGCCAAAAATTTGGGTTGCATCGTCCAAGCGGTAACGCAAGCCAATCGAAGGCAATGCTTTGCTGTAAGTGGCTTGGGCGGTGTAATCGGCACCCAAGCCTGTGCCGCTGGAAGCGTAGTTGGTGAAGTTGCGCTGGATCGAGGTGTAGCGCACACCCGGAATGATGTCGAGTCGACCTTGGGTGTAGGTGTCGCTGATGAAGGCAGATGAACCGGTGGAGATGGTTCTGTAGTTTCTGCCCTCGTACAAGTCGCCGTTGTTGTAAGTCAACAAGCCGGTCTTCAGCCACAAGTCGGTGATGCTGCCGTCGTTGCCCAAGGTGGTACCGGGTTGGGTTTGACGGTGATTGGCACGCTCGTACCAATAACCAGCCAAAATTTTGTGGTCTTCGATGTCATAGGCGGCCTTGAAAGTGAAGCCCGGGCGATGGGTCTCGGTCACACTGCCTCGGTAAATGCCCACGTTGTCACCCAGGCCAGCGCCCGAGTTGGGAATATTAGCAATACCACCTTTGATGGCTGCCCCGTTGAAACTGGAGGTGGCTTCGGTCAAGGTGGTTTGCTGGGTTCCGCCCGTGCCGTAGCCATACCAGTAGTAGGGTTCCAGCGACAGAGTCAAGTGCTCATCCACCCGGGTTTTCAGACGCGAGGTGAACAAGGCATTTTCAAACGGATTGAGCGAATAACCGTAATAGGCCAACTTGGTGCGTGCGGTGCTGCCCACGCTGTTGGTGCCAAAGTTGCTGGTGCCGCTGTCCACCATGGGTGTGGTGGTGGAGTG
>CAWUNN010000174.1:0-5105 GCA_963923185.1 uncultured Limnohabitans sp.
CATGCAGGGGCCTCATCGGTCAGGGTGTAGATGATTTTGGGTTGGTCGGCAGCCATGGAATGCTTTCTCATATGGTGAAACGAAACCCGGATATCTTAATCTTGTCTGAGGGTCTTTTCCTGTCTTGAAACTGTCTGGGGTTCTATTTTTGTCCCTTGCGCAACCTTCACTTCCAACGCTGGGGCTCCAGATGCATGCTGCGGTTGGCTGAACTCAGGTGCAAGGCACCGTCTTGGATGGTGGCTTGCAACTGCATGCTGCGCTCAGCCATCAGGGCCAGTTCTTGGGTGTGTGCGCTTTCAAAACGCCAAACTTGCAGCTTGTCCAGCCTGTGCACCTTGTTTTTCAGGCTCTGCCACCAAACCTCTGCCGCATGGTGAAAGGCGTAGACCCGAACCGAATCGGCCTTTTGGCAGGCTTTGAGCAATGGCTTTTCTTCGGGTTGTCCCACCTCGACCCACAAACGGGTCTGGCCGGTGAAGTCCTTCAGGGACAAATCCGGGTCATCAGGATCTGACAGCCCAGCGCCAAACGCCAAGGTGGCATCGCCCTGGCACATGTCCTGGAGTTCATGGGCGTTCAGGGCCAAAGCCAGCATGCGAACCATCATGCGCTCATCGGTTTCACTGGGGTGCCTGGCCAAGGTCAGGGCGTGGTCGGCGTAGTACCCATGATCGATGTCGGCCACTGACAACTGGGCTTTGAAAATGGTGGATTTGAGGGCCATGGGGAACGGTCTGGGGTAAATACCAAGCTTAGAAGGATGATCTTATGACTTAAAATGAAAGCGCTTTCAAAGTCTGTCATGACCCTGCGCCCATTCTTCATTGCCGCCTGTTGCTTTGCCATGGGTGTGTTGCACGCCCAAACGATCTTGACCGTGGCCGCTTACCCGGCAGTGGACGAGATCGTCAAGGCCGCCTTGCCCGAATGGAAGCGAAGCCATCCCCATGTCGAAGTCAAGGTGGTCGCACGCGACTTCTCAGATCACCACACCGCCATGACCACGGCCTTGTCGGCGTCCTCCGGCTTGCCCGATGTGATGACGATCGAGTACGGCTATTTGGGCCGCTTTGCCAACAGCGGCGGTTTTGAAGATTTGTCCCAAAAGCCCTTTGATGCCAATCGCCTGCAGGCCTTGTTTGTGCCTTATGCCTGGGCTCAGGCCCGCTCTACCCAGGGGCAGACCTCAATGCCCACTGACATCGGTCCGGGCGTCATGTTTTATCGCATTGACTTGTTGCAAAAAGCCGGTGTCCGGCCCGAAGCATTGAACCTGAATTGGTCATCGTTCATTGAGGCAGGCAAAACCATCAAAGCCCAAACCGGTGCCCATTTGGTGGCCCACGCGCGAGACGTCAAAGACCTGATCATCCGTTCCAACTTGCAAGCTTCTGAGGGCATTTATTTTGACGTCAACAAGCGCTCCTTGGTGGCCACGTCGCCTCGGTTCAAGCTGGCCTTTGAGGTCGCTCAACAAATCAGGCAACAAGGCTTGGATGCGCGTGTCTTGACCTGGTCCAACGAGTGGGCAGAGTCGCTGCGGCGTGGTCATGTGGCGGTGCAAATGATGGGCGCTTGGTTGGGGGGGCATTTGCAAAATTGGCTGGCACCTCAAACGGCTGGACTTTGGCGCAGTGGTGCCTTGCCACAAGGGGTGTCGGTGTCTTGGGGCGGGACCTTTTATGCCATTCCCAAACATGCACGACACAAAGAGCTGGCTTGGGATTTGATTCAATACCTGACCACGCATGCGCCCCAGCAGCAGCTGGCCTTTGAGCGATTCAATGCTTTTCCTGCTTTGCTCAGTGCACAACAGGGGGCTTATTTTGAACAAGAAGTGCCTTTTTTAGGTGGTCAAAAGGCAAGGGTCTCATGGCGTGACACTGCGCAACATATCCAAGCCCATCCGGTGTTCAAAAACGATGCCATTGCCGAAGAACTGGTCAATGCCCAATTGGACTTGGTGTTGACCCGAGGCAAATCGGTCGAGGCGGCATTGGCCGATGCCCACAAGCTGGTGCAGATGAGGGCGTTGAGATGAGCCGTCTGATCTTGCGCCCCAGTCTCGCGCCCTATGTGTTGCTGAGCCCTTTTATGGTGCTGTTTTTTGTGTTCGGTCTGTTT
Source organism: uncultured Limnohabitans sp. (assembly GCA_963923185.1). Classification (GTDB taxonomy): domain Bacteria; phylum Pseudomonadota; class Gammaproteobacteria; order Burkholderiales; family Burkholderiaceae_C; genus Limnohabitans. The sequence goes on from CAWUNN010000174.1 coordinate 2,128, forward strand.
CCGATCGCGTTTTCTTTTTACCTGATGTTTCACACCTGGGATCCGGTACAAGGGCTGGGCGCCATGCAATACGTGGGCTCAAATAACTTGGAATTTGCCTTGCAAGACCCTTTGATGTGGACGTCGCTGGGCAACACACTGTGGTTGGCTGTTGCCTCGGGTTTGCCGCAGCACCTGGTGGCATTGCCTTTGGCTTATTGGATCAACGAGCGTGCTGGTCGTTGGCGCAACACCGCATTGGGCATCTATTTTTTGCCGTACATCACCTCGACCGTGGCCATTGCCATCATGTTCGCCACCTTGTTTTCGACCGATTACGGCGCCATCAACACCTTGTTGCAGACGATGGCGAAGTCACCCTGGCTGGGTCAATGGCTGCCTGCTCAACACATCGACTGGCTGGGACAGCCTGAGACCATCAAACCCGTTTTGGCGCTGGTGATTTTTTGGCGCTATGTGGGCTTTAACCTGGTGTTGTATGTGTCGGCGATGCAAAGCATTCCACGCGATCTGTATGAGGCAGCCAGGCTGGATGGGGCTGGACCATGGCGCGTGTTTTGGCACATTACCTTGCCGCAACTGCGTCCCATGATGTTGTTTGGCGCCACCTTGACGTTGGTAGGGGGGCTGCAGCTCTTTGAGGAGCCTTTCATTTTGACGGGTGGCAAAGGTGGCATCGAGTACGCGGGCATGACCACCGCTTTGTACATGTACCGCACGGCATTTGAATTCAGTGATTTTGGTCTGGCCAGTGCCATTTCTTGGCTGCTGTTTGGGCTGATTTTGCTGCTGACGTGGATGACTCACCGTTGGTTGAAAGGGAAAAGCCAATGATCAAGCCCCACAGATCTGCCCATGTTTCGCTCGCCATGAGTTTGTGGGGTTGGCTATTTTTGGGCTTGGGGGCGCTGGCCATGTTGGCCCCTTTTTATGCCATGTTTGTGTTCTCTACCCATGCCCGCAGCGACATTTTCAGCGTGCCACCGCCCATGTGGTTTGGTGAGCATTTTTTGGACAACTTGGGCATCTTGATGCGCAAGATCCCTTTGATTCAAAACTTGGGTTGGTCGGTGTACGTCGCTTTGATCAGCACCGGTCTGACCTTGCTGTTTTGTTCGATGGCTGGCTTTGCCTTTGCCATCTATGAATTTCGACTCAAGAAAGCTTTGTTTGGCTTGGTCTTGGGCACCATGTTGATGCCGGCGTTCTTGGGCATGATCCCCACCTTCATGATCATGGATGCGTTGGGATGGATCGACCAGCACAAGGCCTTGTACTGGCCCGCTGCGGCGCCAGCCATGGGGATTTTCATGATGCGCCAGTACATTGAATCGGCCATTCCGCGCGAACTGATTGAGGCCGCTCGCATGGATGGTTGTGGCGAGTTTGACATTTACGCCCGAGTGGTGGTGCCCTTGTTAGGCCCCGTCTTTGGCACTTTGGGTTTGATCACTTTCATCGCATCTTGGAACAACTTCATTGGGCCACTGATTGTGATGCGCTCGGTCGATCAATACACCTTTCCCTTGGCCTTGCGCAGCATGCAAAGCCCCGTGGACACCGAATGGGGTGCTTTGATGGCAGGTTCGGTGGTGGCCGTGTTGCCCTTGCTGATTTTGTTTGTGTTTTCATCTCGTCGCTTGATCGAAGGATTGACGGCGGGAGCAGTCAAGAGTTGAACATGTTGATGCAATCTTTTCCAGAGGCCGCTTTGACCCGATCGCAATTTCCTAGCGACTTCATTTGGGGGGTGGCGACTTCGGCCTATCAGATCGAAGGCGCGCACGATGTCGATGGACGTGGCCCATCGATTTGGGATGTTTTTTGCAAGCAACCCGGAGCCATTGCCGATGGCAGCAACGGCCAGGTGGCCTGTGATCACTACCACCGATGGGAAGCAGATTTGGACCTGATGGCCGATTTGGGCGTCAATGCCTATCGTTTTTCCATCTCGTGGCCAAGGGTGCAGCCTGATGGACAGGGCCCTTGGAACGAGGCCGGGTTTGAATTTTATGAGCGCATTTTCCAAGCCTTGGCCGAGCGCGGCATCCAAGCTCATTTGACCCTGAATCATTGGGATTTGCCGCAGGCGTTGCAAGAGCAGGGCGGCTGGCATGCGCGCGCCACTTGCGGGCATTTTGTGAAATATGCCTTGGAAGTCGCACGCCGCTTTGGCCAGCGATGCACCAGCATCTGTACCCACAACGAACCCTGGGTGATGGCGGTGCTGGGGCATGAGCTGGGTGTGTTCGCCCCAGGTCTGCGCAGTCGGTCCACGGCCATTCAGGTGTCGCACCATTTGTTGCTGAGCCACGGCATGGCATTGAAGGCGCTGCGCCAAGCGGGTTTGAAATCGGAGCTGGGGATTGTGCTCAACCTCTCGCCCATTTACCCAGCCTCTGACTCGCAAGCCGACATCGACAAGGCCCGATTGGACGATGGGCTCAATGCCCGCTGGTATCTGGATGCCTTGTACAAAGGCCATTACCCGCAGGATGTGCTGGATCACCTGGGTGCCGATGCCCCCCAAGTCCACAGCGGTGACATGGAGTTGATCGCGCAACCGCTGGACTACCTGGGGGTGAACTATTACACCCGTAATTTTTCTTCCACTGGCAACCCTTGGGATGTTCACAGCACGGGCAATGAAGTGACCGACATGGGCTGGGAGGTCTATCCCCAAGGTTTGACGGAATTGTTGCTCAGGTTGCACCAAGACTATGCCCCCAAGACCCTGCGCGTCACAGAAAACGGCGCGGCATTCAAAGACGAATGTGTCAACGGTCAAATCGACGACGTGAGCAGAGAGTCTTATTTTCGGCAGCACATTGCGGCGACATTGAATGCCAAGCAAGCGGGTGTTCCTGTGGATGCCTACTTTGCTTGGAGCTTGCTGGACAACTTTGAATGGGCCAGTGGCTATGCGAAACGATTTGGGTTGATCCATGTCGATTACTCCACCCAAAAGCGCACCCTCA
>CAWUNN010000175.1:0-5069 GCA_963923185.1 uncultured Limnohabitans sp.
GCATCAACATCATTCAAGCATGATTTTCAGGAATACGAAAAAAATTACCAAAGACTGAAAACACTGTAGCACAAGACGGACACACAGCAATCGCTGTGGCGACAGTCCTTAAATCACAGATTGTTTGACCAACTCTTGTATCTGGGCGGGTGTCAAGCCCAATTCATCCAGCACTTCATGGGTGTGCTGTCCCAAAACGGGTGGTGCGTCTTGGATGCGAGCGGGTGTATTCGAGAATTTGACTGGAAAACCCAATTGAGGAATTCGACCCTCAATCGGGTGGTCCACATGCAACAGCATCTCTCTGGCTTTGACTTGGGGGTCTTCAAAAGCTTCACGCATGTCGTTGACAGGCCCTCCTGGGATGTCGTGTTGTGCGAACAGATCCACCCACTGAGATCGCGTCTTTTGGCGAAAAATGGCTTCAAGTTCAGCGAATTGTTCTTCTCGCTCAGGCCCTTCAGGGAATTGCTTTTGTTTCAAATGCTGAACTTGGGCCAAGTCGCAAAAACGATCCCAAAAGTGCTCTTCCAAAGCGCCTAACGTGACGTAATGTCCATCTTGGCATCGGAATATGCCATAACAAGGTGCGCCGCCCGTGTTTCGATATTCGCCACCTTTGGGCATGACATGGCCAAACAAGGGTTCGGCTGCGTGGTAGGTCAAAAATGAAAAGGCTGCATCCATCATGGAGACATCCACCATTTGACCTTGGCCTGTGTGTTGACGGGCAATGACGGCCGCTAAGATGCCATAAGCAGCTGACAAAGAGGCGCCGATGTCGGCTGTCAAAAGACCTGGCACCATGGGCCCACTGCCAGCTTTGCCAAATAAGGGTAAAGCGCCAATGATGCCCATGTAATTCAGGTCATGACCAGCAACCAGTTTGTAAGGACCGTCTTGTCCGTAGCCAGAAATGGCGCAATAAATCAGCCGGGGATTGATCTCTTTCAGATCTTGGTAACCCAAGCCCAAGCGTTCCATGACACCTGGACGAAAACCCTCAACCACAATATCGGATTGAGCGGCCAGTTGCTTGAATAAGGCCTTGCCTTGTTCGGATTTCAGATTCAGCGTCATGCTGCGCTTGTTTCGGTTGCACAGCAAAAAAGTGCCCGAGTCTTGTTTGCCCATCGGAGGAAAACTGCGCTGATAGTCGCCGCGCTCAGGTTCTTCGACTTTGAGGACTTGGGCACCCAAGTCGCCCAACAATTGCGTACACAAAGCAGCCGGCAGCAGACGGCTGGCATCCAGAATCTTCAAGCCCTCAAGAGCTTGAGCAGGTGATGAGCGGGTGCTCATTGATGCACCACTCGATGGGGTGATTTTTTAGAAGAGTTGGTCTTTTTGACCGGCGTGTCATTGAAGTTGCCCAGTGACTTCTCTATTTGCTCGGCGCATTTGCGTGCAGACAAGATCAGCTTGCTTTCATGTGATTTGGTCGCCAATTTGGCCAAGACCGACACGTGAACAGCTGCGACCATGTGCCCTTCATTGTTGACGATGGGGAAGGCATAACCCACCACACCCTCAGAGGACTCTTCGTTGCTTTTTGCATAACCGCTATCACGGATTCGCTGGTACTCATTTTTAAGTTCACGCGCATCGGTGATGGTGCTGCTGGTGATTTTGGGTAGTTTCTCGCTCAACACCAAAGCCTCAAGTTTGGAATCAAAAGCAGCAAAAAGCTTGCCGGTGGCTGTGCTGTGCAGCAAAAGTGGGTGACCCAGCCTGATGTCCAAAGAGATGCGATGTGTACCCGTGATGCGGTCGGCGTAAATCACACGCTTGCCCAATTTGATGCCCAAGTAGACGTCGTCCCCGATCAAATTGGCCAGTTCTTGCAGTGGGCGCCTGGCCAAAGTCCGCACATCCAGCGATTGAACAGTTCGCAGAGCCAATGCGACGGCGCGCGGACCGATGAAATAACGCAGATCCTCATCGACGCTGACCACATCGGCGCTGACCATGGTCTGCAAGGCGTTGTGAACACTGCTGACAGGTAAATCCAACATTTGCTTGATTTCTGTCAGTCGCAAGCCCTCTTTATGGCCCACGATCAAATTGAGAATGTCAAAGGTTCTGAGGTATCTGTCTGGATTCATTGGGTCATTTTATCGGTTGAACAAATCAAGGAGTGGCACTTGCTGTGATTCCTAAAATGGCTTAGAATTTTCGAAAAGAAAGATTTTATTTCGAAATCTAGAAAATTTGAAGACATACATGAATTTACCTCAAAGCACCACCATCGCGCAACTGATGAAAGAGCAAGCGATTCGATTTGGTGCCAACGAAGCCTTGGTTGCAGGTCCATCGCGATTGACCTATCAAGAATTGCACGATCAAGTCCTGCAGACTGCACGTGGCTTGTATGGTGTGGGCGTGCGCAAAGGGGACCATGTCGCGATATTGATGGGCAATCGCGTGGAATGGGTGTTGACTTTTTTGGCCGTGCAGCAATTGGGGGCCGTCTCTGTTGGCCTCAATACCTGGGCCAGTCCCAGAGAAATGGCTTACGCACTAGAGCATTCCGAGGCCAAGTACCTCATTGCAGTCGATCAATTCAGAAAGAACAACTACCAAAAGATGATCCAAGAGATGAGAGCCACCTCTGAACATCTGAAGGCCTTGGATCATGAAATTTGGATTCCTGCCAACGAATTCAGCCCCATCGATGGGTTGGACATGACCAAAGGGCAAATGACTTGGCAAAACATGCTCTCTTCAGGTGAGCGCATCGACATGCTGCGCATAGAGCAAGCCGGTGAAGCTGTTCAAGCTCAGGACATAGGAATGCTGCTGTATACGTCGGGTTCGACCGCTGCACCCAAGGGCATATTGTTGCAACACGGGCCATGGATCAGCAACGGATTTCACATTGGAGAGCGTCAAAAAGTGACACCGTCTGACCGACTTTGGCTGGCCGTCTCTTTGTTTTGGAGTTTTGGCTGCGTCAATGCCTTACCCAATTTGCTGACTCATGGGGGTTGCGTGGTTTTGCAAGAGCATTTCGATCCTCAAGAGGCCTTGAGTTTGATCGAAAGAGAACATTGCACGCTTTTTTACGGAACACCCAACATGGCACGAGCCATGCACGATCATCCGAATCGATCCAAACATGACCTCAGTTGCTTGCGAAGTGGGGCCACGATTGGGACACCAGAACAAATTCAATTGGTCGCAGATTTGGGGGCACATCAAATTTGCAACATCTATGGATTGAGTGAAACCTATGGAAATTGTGCAGTCATTGATGCCGACGAGCCACTGAGCATTCGCCTCCAATCGGTTGGGCAGCCTTTGCCTGGGGTGACTGTGCGAATTTGCAACTGGGAATCTGGCGCAGAAATTGAAACGGGGCAAGTCGGTGAAATCCGACTAAAAGGTCCTTTGTTTGTTTCATATTTCAAAGAGCCTGGCAAAACACAAGAGGTTTTTGACGAGCATGGATTCTTCAAGACCGGCGATTTGGGTTCGATGGATGAAAAAGGGCGCCTCTACTACCGAGGTCGTCTGAAAGAAATGATCAAAAGCGGGGGAATCAACATCGCGCCTGCTGAGGTCGAAGAAACCCTGATGCGTCACCCATCTGTTCGAACCGCATACGTCATCGGGGTGCCGCACGCCACCCTGGATGAAGAGTTGGTGGCGATGGTCATCGCCAACGCGGACATGAGCCCTCAACCCGAACAACTCAGACAGCATTGCATGAAAGAGTTGGCAGCCTACAAAGTGCCGCAACGATTCCACATGATCACAGAAGCCGACCTTCCTTTGACAACCACGGGCAAAGTGCAGAAAATGAATTTGCATCAATTGCTCAACTGACTGCATGCAAGACGTCTCAAATATGAATTCTGAATATCAAAATAACCGTCCAAATGCATGGGGGCGCTGGGGCGTCGACGATGAAGCCGGCGCCATGAATCTGATCGGGCCCGAACAGGTGAAACGAGCCGCTCGATTGGTTCGCACTGGACAAGTGGTGCGTTTGGCTCAGTTGCTTTCAAATCAAACACCCATTCCCAAACATCGAGCAGGATTGCAGCATTTCATGGGTCGTGATGGAGGCGATTACGCTGCCGGTACGCGCCAGCCCGGTGGATTTCAATTTGCCGAGGACACCGTGATCATGCCATTGCACATTGGCACTCACATCGACGCACTGTGCCATGCATGGTGCGATTCACGCATGTTCAATAATTACCGTGATCAGACCATGCGAAGCATGACCGGTGCCACCCGATTGGGCATCGAAAAAATGCCACCCGCATTCACCCGAGGTTTGTTGCTGGATGTCGTGGCCCACAAGGGACGTCCGCTTGAAGACGGTGAGGTGATCACCCGTCAAGACCTTGAGGCCATTTTGGCAAAAGACCAGCTTCAGATCGAATCGGGTGATGCCATTTTGATCTACACAGGCTGGTTAGAGAATCATCTGGGCAAAGAAGAGATTGATTTCAATGCAGAGCCGGGTATCGATGCCCAAGCGGGTCTTTGGCTGGCACAAAGCGAGGTCTCGCTGATCGGTTCAGACAATTACGCAGTGGAGGTTTTGCCCTTTGCGCCTGGGACGGTTTTTCCGGTTCATCAAATCGCGATTCGTGATTACGGTGTCGCTTTGCTAGAGGGCGTGGAGTTGAAGCACTTGGCAGAAACAGGACGGCACGAATTTTTGTTTGTCGCTGCACCACTGACCATTGTGGGTGCCACGGGCAGCCCGCTGACCCCCCTGGCCGTGCTTTAAAAGCATTCTCAATGGCCGCTCCAAACGGGGGGGCGTTTCTGAGCAAAGGCTGCAGCACCCTCTCGAGCATCTTCGCTGGCCAGTACGGGTGAAGTGATGGGCTCTTGCAATTCAAACATTTTTTCAATCGGCCAGTCACGCTGCTCTTGAATCACGCGTTTGCTGGCGGCAACTGACATGGGGGCATTGGCAATGATTTTTCGGGCCAATAGCCTGGCATGTGCCAAAGCTTGACCAGGCTCGACCACGGCATTGAACAGACCGTGTTGTGCCAGTTTTTCTGCCGGATACATCTCACCTGTCAAGATCATCTCCATGGCAA
>CAWUNN010000176.1:0-5059 GCA_963923185.1 uncultured Limnohabitans sp.
GAGCATGGGCTGGAGACGCCGTGGTCCGGACGAGTCGTGGAACATGGCCAGGTCGACGTCGCAGGTGACGATTTCGCCCACACTCACATGCGCTCGAGCGGCCGCCCGCGCGATCAACTTTTGAGCCAAGGTTTGTGCTGCGCTCATCTCAAACACCCAGGTAACTGCGGCGCAACTCGTCGGTGGCCAGCAACTGGGCGGCACTGCCCTCAAAGCGAATCGCGCCGTTTTCCATGACATGCGCTCGATCGGCGATCTCTAGCGATTGCCCCACATTTTGTTCCACCAGCAAAATGGCCAAGCCCGATTGGCGCAGGCGCCGGATCAGCTCAAACATCTCTTCGACCAGCAAGGGTGACAGGCCCAAAGAAGGCTCGTCCAGAATCAACAGCTTGGGCTCGGCCATCAGGCCGCGTCCGATGGCCAGCATCTGCTGCTCGCCCCCGCTCATGGTGCCGGCCAGTTGTGCCATGCGCTCGCCCAGACGCGGAAAAATGTCCAGCACTTGGGCCATGTTGGCAGCGCGGCGTTCGCGCGCCCTGGCAAAGCAGCCCAGCTCTAGGTTTTCACGCACCGACAGGTTGGGAAAAATTTTGCGACCCTCGGGCACTTGGATCAAACCAGCCCGAACCACTTGGGTGGGGCTGCAGCCCGTCAAATCTTGGCCGTCAAAGCGCACCCGACCCGAGCTGGCGGCCAGCAAGCCCGAGAGCACGGCGTTGAAGGTGGTTTTGCCTGCGCCATTGCTGCCCAGCAAGGCCACCAGCTCTCCGGCTTGCATGGACAAAGAGACGCCGCGCAACACCTCGACGCTGCCGTAGCCTGCGTGCAAATCGGTGACTTCAAGCAAGGCCATGGTCGCCTCCTGATTCACCAGCCAAAGGGGTGGCGGGGTGTCCGGCTTGCAAGCGGGCGGCCGTGCCATGCCCCAAGTAGGCCTCGATCACTTTGGGATGCCGGGTCACCTCGGTGGGGGTGCCGTGGGCAATCAGTTGGCCCTGCGACAACACCCAGACCTGTTGGGCCAAACTCATCACGGCTTGCATCACGTGCTCGATCATCAACAAAGTCAGGCCATCGTCTTGCAGGCCGCGCAGCACCGGCAACATGTCTTGCACTTCGCTGGGGTTCAAGCCAGCCAGCACCTCGTCGAGCAACAACAACTTGGGGCGGGTGGCCAAGGCGCGCGCCATCTCCAGACGCTTGCGACCAGCCACAGTCAGGTCGCTGGCCAGTTTGTCCAACTGAGACCCCAGGCCCACACGCAGGGCAATTTCCTCGGCAGCGGCCAAGGCGTCGCGTCGATCACGGTGATGCAAATGGGCGCCCACCGCGATGTTCTCGCGCACGGTTTGGGCGGCAAACGGTTGCACGATCTGAAAGGTGCGGGTCAAGCCCAATCGGGCATTGTCATGCGGTGGGCGGTGGGTGATGTCTTGCCCATCAAAAATCACTTGCCCTTGATCGGGGCGCAAAAAACCCGACATCAAGGCAAACAAGGTGGTCTTGCCAGCCCCGTTGGGGCCGATCAAAGCGGTCAGACCGCCTGCTGGCACTTGCAGCGACACATCTTGAACCGCTTTGAGTCCACCGAACGATTTGGACAGGTGCTGGAGTTGCAACAGACTCATGAGCGCCGCCCCTTGATCCAGCGGGTCACCGCGTGCGCCACGCCACGAGGCGAGAGCATGATGATCAGCATCAGCACCACCCCATAAATCACCATGTTCAGCCCGGGCAGCTGACCCATCAGGTTGCGCGTCAAGTCGGCCAACACATGCAAGGTGAAGGCCCCCACGACAGGCCCCCACAAAGTGCCCATGCCCCCCACGATCGCACCCACCAGGGCTTCGACCGAAGTGTGAGGACCAAAGGCAATGCCCGGGTCGATGTACTGAAAAATCTGCACATAAAAAGCACCGGCCGAGCCCATGAAGGCGGCCGACAAGGCCAAGGCCAACACCTTGATGCGAAATGGGTGGACCCCCACCGCGCGCGCGGCGTCTTCGTTGTCACGCAAGGCTTGCAAATAGGCGCCAAACCGAGAGGCCCGCAACCAAGCGGTGACACACAAGGCCAGCGTCACCATGCCCAGCAGCAACCAGACGAATCCGCCGCGCGATGCAAACTGCATGTTTTGCCAAGACTCTTGCAGCGGCAGCATCATGCCCACGCCAGCCCCTGTGAATGGCACCGACAAGGCGACAATTCGAAACACCTCGGCAAAGGCCAAGGTCACCAGCGCAAAATAAGAGCCCTTCAGCCCGTACCTGAACGACAAGCCGCCCACAGCAGCGCCCACCAAAGCGCTGCAAAGCATCGCCGCAGGCAAGGCTGCCCACGGGTTCCATTGGCCATGGACTTGCAGCATGGCTTGGGCATAGGCGCCGCTGCCAAAGAAAAGCGCATGGCCAAAAGAGAACTGACCACCAAAGCCGCCAACGATGTTCCAGGCCTGGGCCAGCAAACAGGCATACAAGCCCATCATGACAAAGTTCAGCGTCACACCCGATGTGCTGAACACCGGGACCAAGCCCAGCACCAACGCAAAGCAGGCGATGCCCCACACATCTGTTCGTTTCATGCCTTGCTCCCAAACAACCCCTGGGGCCTGAACAGCAACACGGCAATGAAGATCAGAAAAATACCGACCTGTCCCAGCGACTCGCCCAGCCACAGTCCGCCCAGTGACTCGACCACACCAATCACCAGGCCACCGACCAAGGCGCCGACAAAACTGCCCATGCCACCGAGCACCACGATGGTGAAGGCCACCAGCACAAAGCCGTTGCCCACCAGGGGGTTGACGTAATAGGCGGGCAACAAGAAACAAGCAGCTGCACCCAAGCAAGCCAAGCCAATGCCAAAGCTCATGGCATAGACATGGGCGACATCGATGCCCATCAAGCGGGCGCCGGTTTTTTCACGGGCCACTGCACGGATGGCGCGGCCCAGATCGGTGCGTGCCATGATCAGCCACAACAAGCCCGACACCACCAAGGCGCCCACAAATGCGATCAGCTTGGGCAGCGCCAAAGTGGCACTGCCCAACTCGACCGTGGCCAAGGTGTAGGCGGTGTCGATGGTGCGGGTGTCTGACTTGAACCACAGCAAGGCCAGGTTTTCCAGCACGATGGACAGCCCCAAGGTCACCAGCAAGATGTTTTCATCTTTGCCGTGACTGGCCTTTTCAATCACCCCACGCTGCAGCAAGTAGCCGATGCCAAACATGGCCGGCACCACGATGGGCAAGGCCGCATAAGGGTCCAGCCCCAGGCTTTCTTTCAGGCCATACACGCCATACAAGGCCACCATCAGGGCTGCGCCATGGGCGAAGTTGATGATGTGCAAGACGCCATAAATCAGCGTCAAGCCCAAGGCGATCAGGGCATAGACCGCCCCCATCGTCAGGCCATTGAGCACCGACGCATAAACGATGGCCAGTTCGGACATGTCGGGTTCAGGCTTTCAGGGGGAACAAGGGCTCGACCTCGCGGTAGTCGCGCGGAATGATCACCTTGATGTCGCCTTTGACCACTTGGGTCATCAAGGGTTGAGCGCCCAAGTTTTGTCCGTTGACAAACTGGGTCTCACCGTAAGGCATGATGTGGTTCGAGAACTTGCTTTTGGCCAGCGCATCGATGATGGCGGCCCGATCGGTCGATTTGGCACGCTCAATCGCATCGGCCAGCAGCATCATGGCCGTGTAGGTCATGAACAACTCGTAGCTGAAGAACAGGCCCTTGGCTTCGGCGCGTTTTTTCAGCTCAAACGAGCGCTTGTCGCGCGGATTGAACCAGTGGTTGCAGTCGATGATGCCGTTGGCTGCGTCGGGGAATTCTTTGACAAACTTGTAGCTTGAGGCGGCGCCACCCAACACCGAGTAAATCGCCTTGGGCACCACCTTTTGCTGCTGCATGGTGCGCACCAACAAGGCGTATTCGTTGTAGTAGTTGGCCGGAATCACGATGTCGGGGTTGACTTGCTTCATGCGCAACACGATGTTGTTGAAGTCGCGCGTGGGGTTGGCGTGCTTGACCACTTCCTTGATCTCGTAGCCATAGCCGGGCAGTTCGCGCGACAGCAAGTTGGCGGTGCCGGTACCAAACAGCGACTCTTCGTGCACGATCATCACGCTCTTGGCGGGTTTGCCTGCGGCGGTGTTGAGCACGTGCAAGTTGGCCACGGCGATTTCGGCGCATTTTTTGTAGCCCGGGCCAAAGCGGAAGGTGTTTTTCAGGCCGCGCTCGACAATCTGATCGGCCACGCCCACATCGACCACATGGGGCAGGTTGTATTTGGCGGCCGCTTGGGTGGTGGCCAAACAAATGGCAGAGGCAAAGGCCCCGACCACGGCGCTGACGCCGGCTTCGTTCATTTTTTCGATCTCTGCCGTGCCCGCTTGCGGACTGGACTGCGCATCGCCCAACATGGCCTCGATCTGGGCGCCGCCCAAGGACTTGATGCCACCTGATTTGTGAATGTCCTCGATGGCCATCAAAGCACCTTCGCGGCATTGCAAGCCCGAATACGCCAGCGCCCCTGTGACCGGGTGCAACACGCCGATCTTGATGGATTTGGGCTGTGCACCCGCGAGCAAAGGCAGGGCCAGGGTGCTGGCCGCCGTGGCGGCGTGACCCATGAATTGACGACGTGTGCGCATGAGTTTCTCCTTGAAAAATGTCAACTGAAGCGGGCAGACAATTCTTGGCTGACCCACACCTTGGCATCGATGCTGCCCACGCGGGACAATTGCATCGCGTATTCATAGCGATCAGGTCGGTACAGACCGTGCAGCCATTGCACTGGCCGATCTTGATCATCCAAAATCAGGCGTCGCACCGACAACAAGGCCGAGCCGACCGCCACATCCAGGTGGCGTGCGACCTCGGCGTCGGCCAGCCGGGCGCTCAGGGTTTGCACCGCACGTCCCACTTGCACGCCACTGGCCTCGAGCAACATCAAAATTGGCTTTTGGCTGAGCGCTTTGCGGTCAAAGTGGCACGCGATGGTTTGCGGCACCCAGGTGGTGATGTGCGACAGCGGGCCATCGGAGGTG
>CAWUNN010000177.1:0-5022 GCA_963923185.1 uncultured Limnohabitans sp.
CAGCATTTGATCCCCTACATTGAAGAGGAAAAAAGACAGCAAGAAGCGGCGGGCGAGGCCGTGCGCAGCAAAGGCAAGATCGTGATCGCCACCGTCAAAGGGGACGTGCACGACATTGGCAAAAACATCGTGACCGTGGTTTTGCAATGCAACAACTTTGAGGTCGTGAACATGGGCGTGATGGTGCCCTGCCATGAGATTTTGGCGCGCGCCAAAGTCGAGGGTGCCGACATCATTGGTTTGTCGGGTTTGATCACGCCCAGCCTGGAAGAGATGCAAGTGGTGGCCGCCGAGATGCAAAAAGACGAGCATTTCAGGTTGCGCAAAATACCGCTGCTGATTGGTGGCGCCACCACCAGCCGCGTGCATACGGCGGTGAAAATCGCTCCGCATTACGAGGGCCCTGTGGTCTATGTGCCCGATGCTTCGCGCAGCGTGGGCATCGCACAAAACCTGTTGTCTGAGCAAGCCAGCCAATTCATCGCCGACTTGAAATCTGATGACGAACAGGTGCGCCGACTGCATGCCAACAAAAAAGTCGCGGCCTTGTTGCCTCTGGCCCAGGCCCGCGAACATGCGGCCGTGCAAGACTGGCAAGCCTACACGCCCACCACCCCTAAGTTTTTGGGGCGGCGCGTGTTCAAAAACTTTGATTTGGCCGAACTCGAAGCCTTCATTGACTGGGGTCCATTCTTTCAAACCTGGGACCTGGCTGGCCCCTACCCTGCCATTTTGAAAGACCCGTTGGTGGGCCAAGAAGCGGTGCGTGTGTTGAGCGACGGCAAGCGCATGCTGCGCCGCTTGATCGAGGGGCGCTGGCTGACCGCCCAGGCGGTGGTGGGTTTGTACCCCGCCAATTCTCGAGGCGACGACATCGTGTTGTGGCGCGATGAAACGCGCTCCCAGCCGGCGTTGGTGTGGCATGGGCTGCGCCAACAAAACCCCAAAGCACAGGGCAAGCCCAATCGATGCCTGTCAGATTTTGTAGGCCCCATGGGCGTGAATGACCATGTGGGTGTGTTTGCTGTCACCGCAGGCATTGGCGTGGACGCCAAAGAGCAGTACTTTCTGAAAGACCACGACGACTACAGCGCCATCATGCTCAAAGCCTTGGCCGATCGCTTGGCCGAGGCCATGGCCGAGTATTTCCATCAACGTGTGCGCACCGATTTGTGGGGCTATGCCAGCACCGAGCAACTGAGCCTTCAGGATTTGATTGCCGAGCGTTACCAAGGCATTCGACCCGCGCCTGGGTATCCTGCTTGCCCTGATCACCGCGTCAAGCGGCAGATGTTTGACTTGTTGGGCTGCGCCGACATTGGCATGACGTTGACCGAAAGCTTGGCCATGTCACCCGCGGCCAGTGTGTGTGGGTTTTACATTGCGCATCCGCAATCGCGTTACTTCAATGTGGGCAAAATCGGCGACGATCAAGTGCAAGACTTGGCGCAACGCGAAGGCGTGACTGAACAAGAGTTGCGACGTTGGTTGGCACCTCAGTTGTCATGACTGGCGCCGGTGCATGGCGCGATGTTGCGCCCACCACAAAGCCGCAATGCCGATCAAACAGGTGAACCACATCACCCACAGACCCAGGGCATAACCCCCCTGGGGCGACCACAACAGCCCCAACAAAAAGGGCGCACCCGCACGGGCCAAAGCCAATGGCAAGCCCAGCGCTCCGTTCAAACTGGCCGTGTGCGCTTGACTGACGTACTGCGCGATGGCCGTGCCTTTGACGATGGTGAGCAGTCCATTGCCCACACCGTAAAAAAGCACGAAACACATGGCGGCCCAGACTTGGCCTTGACCACACAGCAAAAACAGCAAGCCCAAAGGAATCAGGCAAGGCATGATGCGGTTGGTCATGTGCACATTGAGTTTCTTTTCCAACACATACAGAGTCATGCGCCCCACGACTTGCATGGCCCCGATCAGGGCCGGCGTCAAAATCACCCAACGCTCGCTCAGGCCACTTTCGCGCAGCAATTCGATCATGTGGGCAGGCATGGCGGCGGTGACGCCCAACAGCAACACCACAAACACCCCAATCAGCCAAAAGGTGGGTTGCTGCAAGTGGTGGCGCAAGCCAGGGTCAAGTGCATGTGGGCCATGGCCGGGTGGCAGCAAAGCTTGCTGGGGTGCCGAGTGCAGCAGCAGGTGATGCAAGGGTGCGCAAATCACAAACTGAAACCCCGCCAGCACCCACAAAGCGCTGCGCCACTGAAGCAGATCGATCAGCCAGGCCATGAGAGGGATGAACACCGTGCTGGCCAGCCCGCCCAAAAAGGTCAAAGCAATGATCGAGCGCCTGAAATGGGTGGGGAAACGCCGAGTCAACACGGCAAAAGCGGGTGGGTACAAGGTCGCCGACAGACCCACGCCCAACATCAACCAAGCCAGCCAAAACTGCCATAGGTTTTGCACCGCAGACAAACCCAGCAGTGCCAAGCCCAACCCCACAGAGCCCCAAGTCATGACGGCCCGCTCATGCCCGCGATCGATCAAGCGGCCCACCGGGTAGGCCAACAAGCCCTCGGCCAGCAAGGCCAAGCTGAAACCCAAAGAAGATTCGGCGCGGCTCAAACCCAGCGCTTGCTCGGTGGGTTGTAAAAAAACCGAAAAACCATAAAACACGCTGCCCCAAGAAATCAGCTGAGCAACCGAGAGCCAAAAGACAAATGCGCCATCTGAGACGGCTTTGGGTGTGCGCATGTGCCAATTATCCGGCCGATCACAGCCCAGTGATCGGCGGACAGAAGGGTGGCCCCTATGCCAAGTCCTGTGCAGCGCCTGCCCCTCGATAGCGGTATTGCAACGCTTCGACCAAATGGGTCTCTTGAACGCAGTGGCTTTGCGCCAAATCGGCAATGGTCATGGCCACCCGCCAGCAGCGGTGGATGGCGCGGGCTGACCAATGCCAGCGTTGCGCCGCTTGTTGCAAGGTCTGCCGTGCGGCCGACTCCCAAGGCAGGTTTTGCAACTCAGAGGCGCTCAGGCGTGCATTGCTGCAGCCCTGGCGCTGCAGCGCCCGCTCTCGGGCCTGCTGGCAGCGCGACTTGACCGTGGCACTGCGTTCGCCTGGGCTGGCTTGCAACAACTCTGCCGCTGGGATCAGCGGCACCTCCAGGTGCAAGTCGATGCGATCCAACAAAGGCCCGCTCAGTCGCGTTTGATACCGCTGGATTTGGTCGGGTGTGCAGCGACAAGTGCGACCCATTGCGCCCAACTGACCGCAAGGGCAGGGGTTCATGGCCGCGATCAATTGGAAATCGGCCTCCATCTCCATTTGCCATTTCGATCTGGAAATGGTGATTCTTTGGTTCTCTAGCGGTTCGCGCAAAGCCTCAAGGGATGGGCGCCTGAACTCGGGTAACTCGTCCAGAAACAGCACGCCCAAATGAGCCAGGCTGATTTCACCAGGCCGTGGTGGGGATCCACCGCCCACCATGGCCGGTGCGGTGGTGCTGTGATGGGGCGCGCGCCAGGGTCGTCGCCCCCAACTGGCTTGTACATCCATGCCAGCCAGGCTGTGCATGGCGGCAATTTGCAAGGCTTCTTGTGCGTTGACCTCGGGCAACAAGCCCGGCAACCTTTGGGCCAACATCGACTTGCCTGACCCCGGTGGGCCGCTCATCAGCAGGTTGTGCCCGCCAGCAGCAGCCAGTTCCAAAGCGCGTTTGGCACCTGCATGGCCACGGACTTCGTTCAAATCCAAACCCTTTGCGTGGGCCGCAGTCGGTGCTGCATGGTCAAGCTCAATCCAATTTTCAGAAGCCTTTCCGCTAAAGTGTGCAATCACATCATTCAAGTGACTGGCTTGAAAAACCTGAATGCCTGGAACTCTGCAAGCCTCGGCCGCGCTGGCGGGGGGCAACACCCAACTGCGCGACCACCCTTGACTGGCGCACGCCAGCACCATGGGCAGCACAGCCCGCACCGGGCGCAACTCGCCATTGAGGGCCAACTCGGCGGCAAACACATGGTGTTGCAGGCCAGTGGCGTCCAGTTGGCCACACGCCACCAGCAAGGCCAAGGCAATGGGCAAGTCAAAACGACCAGAGTCTTTGGGCAGATCGGCGGGAGCCAAGTTGATGGTGATGCGGCGGTCATGAGGAAACGGCAATCCGCAACTGAGCAATGCGCAACGCACTCGTTCGCGGGCTTCACGCACCTCGGTATCGGCCAAGCCCACCAATTGCACACCGGGCAAGCCCGTGCCGACATGGGCTTCGACCTCGACTTGCAATGGGCGCACGCCCATCAGGGCGCAGCTGTAGATTCGGGCATGATTCATCAGGCATTCCCTTGATTGGTGCACAACCGCAAACACGAAGAACCAGATCGGCCTAAACGCACCAAATGAGTGCATTTTTAAGCGTGGACTTCCCCATTAGCGCACAAACCCGCTTGAAAAACCAGGCTCACATGACCCATATATTTGGCACAAAAACTGCTAACAAGGGGTGTTGCATTTTTTAAAAAGAAAGAACAGATCATGAACAAACAAACCCTCCAAAATTGGATTGCATTGGCTGGCCTGGCAATGGCTGCGGGCACAAGCATGGCGCAAACCGCACCAGCAGAACCCGAGTCCACCCTGTCATACAACGCTGGCGTGGTCTCAGAGTACCGTTACCGTGGCATCTCTCAGTCGCGTTTTCAGCCAGCGTTGCAAGGCGGCGCCGACTACGCCGACAAGAGCGGTCTGTACATTGGCACCTGGGCCAGCACCATCAAGTGGATCAAAGACGACGGCGTGGGCAACGGCGCGACCGGTCCAATCGAGCTGGATATCTACGGCGGTTACAAGTTCCCTGTGGGTGAAGCGACCATGGATGTGGGTGTGTTGCGCTACCAGTACGTGAACAACACCTTGTCCAAAAACCCCCTATTTAAAAATGCCGACACGACTGAAGTTTATGCGGCCGCGACCTTGGGCGTTTTCACGGCCAAATACTCTTACTCTTTGACCAACTTGTTTGGTCAGATCCCCACTGCGACTGGCAACACCAAGGGCAG
>CAWUNN010000178.1:0-4977 GCA_963923185.1 uncultured Limnohabitans sp.
CTATACAAAGACAATGCCTCCACACTGACGCCTGACCCAGTGTTTGTGGCGTTTTATTACTCTCATCCACCAGCCATCCAACGGTTGGCCCGATTGGGCGTGTGATGCCTCAAACCGGTTTGGTGGTGACCAGTCATGGCCGACATGTGATGGTCGAAGCAACCGATGGGGCGCGTATCTTGTGCCATCCTAGGGCCAAAAAAAATCAAGCCTTGGTAGGAGATCAAGTCGTTTGGTCGACCACTGGCGATGAAGGCAGCATCGATTCCATCAGCCCCAGGCGCAATGTGTTGTATCGGCAAGATGAGTTGCGCACCAAGTCTTTCGCTGCCAACCTCGATGGCGTGCTGTTGATGCTGGCAGCCGAGCCCGAATTCTCTGAAACCCAATTGACACGCTCACTGATCGCATGTGAGATGGCAGGCATTCAAGCCTGGATTGCTCTGAATAAATCCGACCTGACCGTGGCATTTGATCGAGCTTGGCACCGCTTGCAAGCCTATCGCGACATGGGCCTTAAAGTCATTGCGCTTTGCTTGAAGGGCAACGCCATGGGTCTGGGCGACGTCATGGCCCAATTGCAAGGGAAATTGACCTTGATTTTGGGTCCCTCGGGTGTGGGCAAGAGCAGTTTATTGAACCACTTGGTCCCCAATGCCCAAGCTCAGACCGGTGAAATCTCGCAAGCACTGAATTCGGGCAAACACACCACCACTCACAGCAGTCTGCATTGGGTGAATCGATCCAACGGCACGGGTCTGATCGATTCACCGGGTTTTCAATCCTTTGGCCTGCACCACGTGCAACCTGCCCAGTTAGCAGCCGCCATGCCAGACATGAAGGCTCACATGGGCGACTGCAAGTTTCACAATTGCACGCATTTGCATGAGCCTGGTTGTGCCGTCAAGAACGCTTTGGAGCAAGGCCAAATCAGCCTCAACCGTTATCGCATTTACAAGCAATTGATGGCAGAAATCTCGGCCCCCACCAAGTGGTAAAGAATTGGGGTCTGACCCCAATTTAGCTAAAAAACAACAAACAATTGGGGTCTGACCCCAATTGTTTGACCCCAATTGTTCAGCCGATGAGGCGAGCGAGGGTCAGGATGAAGAGCAGCACCATCCACATCACCACGCTGCGCCAGACCAAGCCAACCATGCTGCGCAGGTGGCTTTGGTGCGGCTCTTGACCCGGTGTCGAGGGTTGGGCTCGGGTATCTGGGTGATCTTCAGAGGCATCGACGGGGCGAAGCATTTCGCCTCCGAGGCGGATGTTCAAAGCCCCAGAAGTAGCCGCCAGCACCACGCCTTCATTGTCATCCGGGAATGATTGAGCATGGTTGCGCCAGCAATCGATGGCTTCTTCAAAGTTGCCCACAATGGCAAAGGTGATGGCCGTGCAGCGGGCAGGCAACCAGTCGACGACTTTCCATGCGCGATCGGCCCAGGCACTGAGAGCCAAATCGCTTTCAGGATGGGTTGAAAGCGCCACATCTGTGTCACGTGACCACCAACGATGCAAATCGCCGCTGATTCGATAAATGACCGCCCCGGCAGGCCCGAGCCCCAAAACGGCCCAAATAGAAAACCAGGTCATGACGCCAAACACGTGACGGTGTGCCGATAGGGCAGAACATTCAATGACGTGGCGCACCAACTCATGCCGTGGCAAGGCGCTGGCGTCGACATTCAACCAGTGGGCCAAGGCTACGCGAGCTTTGGCCTCTTCGCCAGCGTCAAGGGCGTCGCGAATTTCGGTGAAGTGGTGGCTGAACTGTCGAAAGCCCAAGGTAACGTAGAGCACAGCGACTGACCACAACATGGCCAATGGCCACCCCACAAAGGCCATCAATATCCAATGAATCAAAGCAGCCACCAAGGCAGGTGTGCCAGCTGCCAGGCACCAAACCAAAGCAGAATGATGATGTTGCCCAGCGTCGAAAGCCTGTCGAACCCACCATCCCCACCGGCGCATCACATGGTGCACCCAATTGCGCTCAGACAGTGGCCGCACTTGCTCAAGCATGAGGGCGAATAGCAAGGCCATGAAACTCATGGTCACATCATAGCGTCAGGCGCTGAGAAATCTGTATAAATTGCGCAGCATGCCAGCCGTTGCCCCCCATATGAAGTGCTCGGTACCGCTCTCCTGATAGGGCATGGAGAACCACTCACGCCTCAAACCTTCAGCCTCTAAAGCATGTCGACGGTGGTTGGCTGGGTTCATGAGGTAGGCCAAAGGCACTTCAAACACTTGGGCCACTTCATCGGGATTGGGGGTGATCACATGATCTGGCTTGATCAGAGCCACGACAGGGGTCACGATGAAAGCAGATCCTGTGACGTATTCAGACAGGTTGCCCAAGACCTCCACATGCACAGGTTCCAAGCCCACTTCTTCTTGAGCCTCGCGCAGGGCTGTGGCGGCCAAGCTGGCATCCGTCTCATCTACTTTGCCACCCGGAAAAGCCACTTGACCCGAATGGGTCGACAAATGAGCTGTGCGTTGAGTCAACAAGATGGTCGGCTGGGGACGCATCACAATGCCCACCAAAACGGCGGCCAAAGCAGGTTCACGCTCAGAGAAGCGACGCTCGCGCACCACCTCAGGTTGCCACTCGGGGGGATGAGCAAACCGCTGTCGCAAGGCCTGCGCAGACAGGCGGGCGGGGTCCACCGCTGGCAAATGCCCATCATGTCGAATGACTGGCGCCGTGCGCGGATCAAAGTGAGGCAATTTGGACAATGGGGTCACAGGCTGAGTCATGACGGCCAAAACAAAAAAGCCGCCTCTGATGTTCAGGGCGGCTGGTTGCTGTCAAATGAACCGATGCTTCACTGGGCAGCAGAAGCCTTGTGGCTGAGTTTTTCTTTGATGCGAGCAGATTTGCCACTGCGTTCACGCAAGTAGTACAACTTGGCACGACGAACGTCACCGCGACGTTTGACTTCAATGCTGGCGATCAGCGGACTGTAGGTTTGGAAAGTACGCTCAACGCCTTCACCGGATGAAATCTTGCGCACCGTGAAGCCGCTGTTGAGGCCACGATTGCGCTTGGCAATGACCACGCCTTCATAGGCCTGAACGCGCTTGCGGGTCCCTTCGACCACGTTGACGCTGACAATCACGGTATCACCTGGGGCGAACTCGGGGATGTTTTTACCCAAGCGGGCCATTTCCTCTTGTTCCAAGGTTTGAATCAGGTTCATGAGAACTCCTGTACAGATTTCGGTTCGTGCCTGCTGCACTAGGGGCGGCATGGTTCCACTTTGATCGCAACTTCATGGTTGCGTGGACCACCGCGGCAGGTAGAGGAACGGAAAAGCCCTTGATTGTAGCACTTTTCACCCCAGAGGGTCAAAGGTGAACTTTTGAGCAGCCCATTCGAGCCGCGCCATCAAGGGGGTGATTTTTTGTTCAGCAGGTCTGGGCGCAGTTGGCGCGTCAGGTTCTGGCTTTGCTCGCGTCGCCACTGCTCAATTCTCTGGTGATGGCCACTGAGCAAGGCTTCGGGCACACCCTGACCTTGCCACACCTCGGGTCGGGTGTAATGCGGGCTGTCCAGCAACCCACCCAGAGCCGGGTTGAAGCTGTCTTGCTGGTGGCTGCCCTCATCGTTGAGCACACCAGGCATGAGACGTGCCACGGCATCGAGCAAGGCCATGGCGGGTATTTCACCCCCTGACAGCACAAAATCCCCTATGCTGATTTGTCTGTCCACGTGCAACTCGATGAATCGCTGATCGATGCCTTCATAACGGCCACAAAGCAATACGGCCCCCAAGCTGTCGCGAATGTCCTCGATGCGGGCATGATTCAACGACTCTCCGATGGGTGAAAACAACCAAAGGGGCGCAGTGTGTCGGTCTTGCCCTCGATCGGCCCGTATGGCTTGCAGGCACTGGAACAAGGGTTCAGCCATCATCACCATGCCCGGACCCCCACCGAAAGGCCGATCATCGACCCGGCGATAAGCCCCAACTGCAAAATCGCGGGGATTCCAAAGCCTGACATCCACTGCCCCGGACTCAAATGCACGTCGTGTCACCCCAGCTTGTAAAAAAGGGGCAAACAGCTCTGGGAACAAGGTGATCACATCAAAGCGCATGGTCATCCATTGGGATCTCAGTAATCGGGCTGCCAATCGACTGCAATGCGTCGGTTTGGCATGTCCACCTGGTCGATGAAAGCCGAGACGAAAGGAATCATGCGCTCAATGGTCCCCGCATCGGTGACGGCTTGCAACACCAGCACAGTCTGTGGGCCTGTAGACAACAAATCGGTGACCACACCCAGCGCCAAGCCTTCGCGGTTGAAGACCTCAAGCCCGATCAGATCCACCCAGTAATACTCATCCTGGCCCAAAGTGGGGAAACTGGCTCTGGAGACAAAAATTCTGCAGCCGCGCAAAGATTCGGCCGCATTTCGATCAGACATGTCTTGTGGCAAAGCCACCACACTGTCGCCGTGCTCTTTGGCTTGTGAAACCTTCAGCAGCATGGTGCCGCTGAAGAGGGGCTCACCTCGGTCAGAGGGCAGGATGTACCAACTGCGGGAAGAAAAAAGCGCCTCAGGAGAGGCGCTGTATGGCAAGATTTTGATCCAGCCTTTGACACCCCAGGCATCGAGCACACGCCCCACCTCCACCGCATCAGTGGGCAAGTCGGCGGGTTGCAGCGCTGCGAGCATGGGCGTGACGGATCAGCCCCCTGAGATCAGGCGGCTTTTTTGGCAGCTTGCTTGAGCAAACGCTCGACGGTGGGAGAGCTTTGCGCACCCACACCCTTCCAGTAGGTCAAGCGATCTTGAGCGATGCGAATGGATTCTTCGCCTTCGGCCGCAATGGGGTTGTAAAAACCAATGCGTTCGATGAAACGGCCGTCGCGACGGACGCGTTTGTCAGCGACGACAATGTTGAAAAAAGGACGGGCTTTGGCGCCGCCGCGAGAGAGTCGAATGACGACCATGAGGTTATCC
>CAWUNN010000179.1:0-4973 GCA_963923185.1 uncultured Limnohabitans sp.
GGCATGCTGGCCGACGATGCGCAAACTCTCGGTCATGGACACCAGGTACTCTGGGTGGGTGTAGCTGGTGACCAACAAGGCTTTTGATTCGGTGGGTGCCAACAGCTTGACCAAGCTGTGCCCAGAGTTCCTCAAACCAATGGTCTGCCTGACCCGAAGCAAGCGATCGAGCATGGGGTGCAGCTGTGCGGTGGGCACCAGCGCCACGCTTCCTTTGCCGATCGGGCTCAAATGATCTTGCGGTTGGACCCCCAAATGCGACAGCACCTGCGCACAACTGATCCTTTGGCTCTCTGTTTGGTTCGAATGCACCATCACCGCCAAGCCTCGCTGAGCCAAAGCCATGGCCAGCAATGGGGTCAGCACCGGCATTTTGCGAGCACCGTTGTAGCTGGGGATCACCACCAGGGGTGCTGTGCCGGCAGGTGCTTTGGCGATGCGCGCTTGAGCGGCGTCCCAAAATCCGGCCATCTCTTGCGGGGTTTCACCCTTGACCCTCATGGCGATGCAAAAAGCGCCCAACTCCAAATCGCTGAGCTGTGCGTCCAGCACTTGGCCCATCAAGTCGCACGCTTGCTCACGCGTCAGCGACCTGGCGCCTTGTTTGCCACGTCCGATTTCTTTGATGTAAGCCGCAATGCCCATGGTCTTGATCTCTTCATTTGACCTCGGCCAGCGCATTGGATTGGAATGCCGTTTGAATCAATTGCTGAATTTCTGGCCGACAAGACCCACATTGTGTGCCACAACGCAAAGTTTGTTGCAAAAAAACCATGGGCTGTGTGCTGTCGGGGCAGTTTTTCAAGCAGCTCAAGATGTCATCCTCGCGCACATTCAAGCAGTTGCAGACCTGTTTGGGTGCCGGTTTCATCCCCTGAGGGGCCGACACCGACGCTTGCAGCCACATCCTGGCCGACCAGTCGAATGCCGTGCCTTGCAGCATCACGTCTTTCAACCAAGCCGCAGAGCGGGGGTCACCCACCAAGGCATAGCCAAGGCATTGGCGTTGGCCCGCTGGGTTGGGCTCGCTCAAGCGCAACGACCGGAATTGATGGCGTTGGGGATCTTGATAGACCAAGGGTGAGCCATCGGTCATGCCCAACAAGGCCATCAGTTGCCCAGTCCAATCGGCATCCAAGGGGGCATGGCTCAAGCCCTGTAAACACCAGCCTGAGCGCGGCTTGAGGTCAGACAGTTCGGCTTGGGGGTCGGCCATGGGCACCAAGTAGGCCATGTCCAAGAGGCTCAGCAAACGCTGTAGGTCTGCTCTGCTGGACCACATCCGTTCAGGGGGCAACCAGGCACAGGCGGTGATCATGCCCAGGCTTTGCGATGCATCACAACGTGTCACTTGGACGGCCGAGTGTTTCAATTCGGGTTGCTTGGAAGTTTCGCAAAAATCAGACAAGGTCACGCTGTTGATGCCAAAGCTTGGCAGACCTTGAGCGTTGCGCCCCATCAAGTACTGAGGTCCCCAATGCATGGCGATGAAGGCTTGCATGGGTTGGATTTGGTCGCTGGCCTGAGCGGGCAGGGTGATTTGGCCGCGTGGGCTTTTGACTTGGACCCAGTCGCCAGGTTCGATGCCCATGCGCACCATGTCGCTCGAATTGAGCTGCACTTGGGGAATGGGTTGATGGGCAAACAAGCGCGCCGCTGTGCCCGTGCGGGTCATGCCGTGCCACTGGTCACGCAGTCGACCCGTGGTCAGGCTGAAGGGGTATCGACTGGATCGTTCCTCACTCAAGGGCTTCCAGTTCAATGCGACAAACCGGGCCCGTCGGTTGGGCGTGGCGAAATGACCGTCGGTGTACAAACGAGGCGTGCTTTGCTGGGCTTGCTCGCTGTGCGGCCACTGCTTGGGTGTGTGTGTCAGTTGCTCGTAGCTCAGGCCCGTGATGTCCAGGTCTCTGCCTCGGGTGCTTTCTCGGTGTTCGTTCCAAATGGCCTCAGGACTCTGGAATGCCAACAGCCTTTGCAGTTCAGGACGCCCTAAGCGTTGCATCAAAGCTTGCCCAATGTCACACACCATTTGCCAATCGTGGCGGGCCAACCCGACAGGGGGGATGGCCGCATTGACTTTGCTGATGCAGCGTTCACTGTTGGTCACTGTGCCGTGTTTTTCACCCCAGGTGGTGGCTGGCAACAACAGATCGGCGTACTGACAAGTCTCGGCGCTGGCAAAGGCTTCTTGAACCATCACGAACTCGGCCCGCTCCAAGGCCCGCCGCACCGTTTTTTGATCGGGCAGCGATTGTGCTGGATTGGTGCAAGCCACCCACAGCGCTTTGATGTGTCCATCGGCGGCGGCTTGAAACATCTCGATGGCGGTCAAGCCGGGTTGGGCGGGCACCTCGGGCACCCCCCAAAATCGAGCCATCTCTTGCCGATGTTCGGCATTGGAGAGGTCTCGGTGCGCCGACATCAAATTGGCCATGGCACCCACTTCTCGACCACCCATGGCGTTGGGCTGGCCGGTCAAGGACAACGGGCCGGCACCTGGCTTGCCGATTTGGCCCGTGGCCAAGTGCAAATGAATCAGGGTGGCGTTGTTGGCCGCTCCACTGGTCGATTGGTTCAAGCCTTGGCAGTACAGGCTGAGGCTGGCGCCAGACTGGGCAAACCAGCGTGCCGCGGTGAACAAATCCGCTTCAGCAATGCCGCAAATCTGCGCCACGGTGTCGGGGGTGTAGGTTTGCAACAAGGCCTGTAACTCTGTAAACCCGCTGGTGTGCTCTGCAATGAAGGCGGCGTCGATCCAGCCTTGGGCGATCATGAGGTGCAACATGCCATTGAACAACATGACATCGGTGCCAGGTTGAATGGCTAAATGCAAATCGGCCATGGCAGCGGTGTCGGTTTTGCGTGGATCGACCACGATCATCTTCATCTGCGGGCGCTTTTGCCGGGCCTGCTCGATGCGTCTGAACAAAATCGGATGCGCCCAAGCGGTGTTGCTGCCAGCGATGAACAAACAGTCGCACCCATCGATGTCGTCGTAACAGGCGGGGGGCGCATCGGCGCCCAAGGTCATTTTGTAGCCTGCCACCGCAGAGCTCATGCACAACCTGGAGTTGCTGTCCAAATTGTTGGTGCCGATCAGACCTTTGGCCAACTTGTTGAACACATAGTAGTCTTCGGTCAACAATTGACCTGAAATGTAAAACCCCAGCGCTTGAGGGCCATGGTTTTGAATGATGCGGGCCAATTTTTCGGCGGCCAGATCGATGGCCTGTGGCCACGATAGCGGAGCCAAGGCTTGCTGGCGGCTGGCACGGGCTTGGGGTTGCCACACACGGGTGTGTTGACTGACATGCGAGGCAGCGGTCAGGTGCAGCGATTGCCCTTTGCTGCACAACATGCCCCGATTGGCCGGATGATCAGGGTCGCCTTGTACGCCCGTGATTTGATGGCCATCGGACTCGATCAGCACGCCGCAACCGACCCCACAATACGGGCAAGTCGAGCGTGTGATCTGGGTCGATTCGGCCACGGATGGAACTCAAGAGCGTTGGGCCTTGCGGGTCACAGGGCCGGCCACGGGTCTGACCACATCGATGGCATGGGCGGTCAGTTCAGAGGCCAGCAGGTGAACTTTGCCATCGACCACTTTGACCGCAAAACTGGGGGTACAGCCGTGGTCGGGTTCTTGGGCTTGGCCGTCTGACAAGCCGATGGTCCAGTTGTGCAAAGGGCAGGCCACTTGTTGGCCAAAGACGATGCCTTGTGACAACGGCCCCCCTTTGTGCGGGCAATGGTCCAACAGGGCAAAAACCTCATCGGCATCGTTGCGAAACAAGGCCACATCCAGACCTTGGTCGCGTTGCACACGGCGCGCACCCAGAATCGGGATGTCTTGCAAATGACAAATTTCTTTCCACATGATGGTTGATCTGTTTCAGGTTGAAACAATCGGTTCAAACTGACGGGGGTTAATTTGGGCTTTGGACAATTCGGCCCACGGATCGGGCTCGCCATCCAGGGCATGCTGCAGGCGCTGCCACAGTGCTTTGCGGTTGGCCTCATCGTCTAATATTTTTTTCTTGATGTGGTCCATGCCCACTCGGTGCAAGTAATGCACGGTGCGCTCAAGGTACCAGCCTTCTTCGCGGTACAGCTGCATGAAGGCACCGGTGTATTCCATCACTTCTTCGGCGGTTTTGAGTTTGACCAAGAATTCGGCCACCTCGGTCTTGATGCCCCCATTGCCACCGATGTACATCTCCCAACCGCTGTCCACCCCAATGATGCCCACGTCTTTGATGCCCGCTTCGGCACAATTTCTGGGGCAGCCCGAGACGGCAAATTTGACTTTGTGTGGCGCATACATGCGCCACATGGCTTTTTCAAGGTCTTTGCCCATTTGGGTGCTGTCTTGCGTGCCCATGCGACACCATTCGCTGCCGACACAGGTTTTGACGGTGCGCAAGGCCTTGGCATAGGCGTGACCGCTGGGCATGCCGATGTCGCGCCAGACATGGATCAGGTCTTCTTTTTTGACGCCCAGCAAATCGATGCGTTGACCTCCAGTGACCTTGACGGTGGGGATCTTGTATTTGTCCACCACATCGGCGATGCGACGCAATTCGTCAGCCGTGGTCTCTCCACCCCACATGCGGGGAATGACACTGTAGGTGCCATCTTTTTGAATGTTGGCGTGGCTGCGCTCATTGATGAAGCGGCTTTGCGGGTCGTCTTTGGCCAGCTTGGGCCAGCTGCTGATCAAGTAATAGTTGATCGCAGGGCGGCAAGTGGCGCAACCGTTGGGTGTGCGCCACTCTAAAAACTGAAACACCGCGGCAGAGCTGATCAGCTGGTGCTGCACGATGGCATCGCGCACCGCCTGATGACCGTGCGAGGTGCAGCCACACACAGGCTTCAATTTCGGCGTGGCCGAGTAGTCCCCCCCAGCGGTGAACATGATCAACTGCTCGACCAAGCCGGTGCAAGAGCCGCAACTGGCGCTGGCTTTG
>CAWUNN010000180.1:0-4945 GCA_963923185.1 uncultured Limnohabitans sp.
GGTCTGTGGGCAACAGCATGCGTTGCAACTCTGCCTCCAGGCGCTGACAGCGTTGCTGTGCCGCTGAATGCTCTTCTTGCGCCATTTGACGCATGTCCTCATCCAAGTGCGGATCGGCCATCATCTGGCTGCTGTGCTGCAGGTCAGACTCGGCTTGCTGATGGGCTTGCCAGCGCTCGACCACGGCTGCGACTTCGGTGTGTTCGCGCGACAGCTTCATGAAGCCCTCCATCTCGCGCATGACATCTTCCCTGGCCAGTAAAAAATCAAGTTCGGCCAGTCGCTGGGTGAGGCGCTGCAATTGAGCGCGCAAAAAGGGTTTCACCATGATCCCCTGAGCTAACGGCTGTCGCGCAAAAAGAAGTGCTCAATGGCGTGCCGGGCGCGTTCACGCGCTTCGTGGTCACCGGCATGCAATTCGGCCAAAGCGCCATGCAGCATCTTGTGTGACAGACCCAGGGCCAATGACTCCAGTGCCTGTTCTGGCGAGCCGCCTTTGGCCAGTATTTTTTTGGCCTTGGCCAATTCGACTTGCCGCCATTGCTCGGCCTGTTGATTCAAAGACTGGATCACGGGGACCACGTGGCGTTGATCCAGCCAATGCAAAAAGCTTTGTACCCCAGCGTCGATGATCACTTCGGCTTGCGCGACTGCCGCTTGTCGATTGGCTTGAGCCGTTTGCACCACACCCGACAAATCGTCCACGGTATACAAGTAGACGTCGTCCAGGCCTTTGACTTCGGGCTCGATGTCGCGCGGCACCGCCAAATCGACCATGAACAGGGGACGGTGACGG
Source organism: uncultured Limnohabitans sp. (assembly GCA_963923185.1). Taxonomy (GTDB): domain Bacteria; phylum Pseudomonadota; class Gammaproteobacteria; order Burkholderiales; family Burkholderiaceae_C; genus Limnohabitans. The sequence goes on from CAWUNN010000180.1 coordinate 797, forward strand.
CGTTTTTGCAAGGCGCGCTCGACCGCGCCCAGACCGATCAAGGGCAGGCTGCTGGCGGTGCAACTGATGACGGCATCGAACTCGTGCAGGCGATCGGGCAATTCGGACAGCCTCATCACCTCGGCCCCCAACTGAGAGGCCAGGCGCTCACCCCGCTCCAACGTGCGGTTGGCAATCACCATCTGCTGGGGTGCACGTGCAGCAAAGTGGGTGGCGCACAGTTCAATCATTTCGCCCGCGCCCACAAACAGCACCTTGATGTGGGCCAAATCTTCAAACAACTGCCCTGCCAGTCGCACGCAAGCGGCGGCCATGCTGATGGAATGGGCGCCAATTTCGGTCGAGGTCCGCACCTCTTTGGCCACCGCAAAAGAGCGTTGAAACAACTGGTGCAAGGTGGTGCCCAATGCGCCTGCCTCTTGGGCGGCGCGCACTGCATCCTTCATTTGACCCAAAATTTGGGGCTCGCCCAAGACCATCGAGTCCAGCCCACTGGCAACCCTGAAGGCATGGCGAGCGGCTTGGCCATCGCTGAGCGTGTAGGTATGGGCTTTGAGGTCTTGGGGCGAGACGCCGCCCGACTGAGCCAGCCAGTTCAAGGTGTCTTCCAGGGCCTCTTGCTCAGAAGCAAAATAAATCTCGGTTCGGTTGCAGGTGGACAAGATGGTGGCCTCAGAGGCCACTTTGAATTGATCCTTCAAGGCGATTAAATTGGCACCGATTTGCTCAGGGGCAAAGGCAAACCGGCCCCGAATATCCAACGGTGCGGTGTTGTGATTCAAGCCCAAAGCCCAGACTGCCATAGCAAGAATTATAAAATCACGGGGTGAACCCCCTTGATTTTGTCTTGCCAGGCCTGTCTTGGTCGGCGCCCACTTGGGTGTTGACCTTCTTCGTTTGGCTGTATTGGCGTCTGGCTGGGCACCGTTTGAGCTTGCGCTGGGGTTGGTGGGGCAACACGGCTGCTTTGCTAGGGTGTGGTCTGCTGGCGCAGGCTTTGGGCGTGCTGTGGTGGGGTTGGCCTGACGGTCACATGGCGGGTTACGCGGTGTTGCTGGTGACCTTGTCTTTGGCACAAGCCCTTTTGGCCAGCAAGAAATAAGCTCTGAGTTAATATTCCCTGAAATGAATGCTCCCACGGTTTTGAATCACTTGATGTCCGCCACCACCGAGGGGGTGCGCCTGCGCGAGATCCCTTACAACTACACGTCGTTTTCGGACCGCGAGATCGTGATCAGGCTGCTGGGGCTGCCTTGCTGGGATTTGTTGCAACATTTGCGATCTGAACGTCGCACCGGGCGTTCGGCGCGCATGTTGTACGAGGTGCTGGGTGACATTTGGGTGGTTGAGCGCAACCCCTATTTGCAAGACGATTTGCTGGACAACCCCAAGCGCCGCCGACTCTTGGTTGAAGCCTTGAACCATCGTTTGACCGAGATTGAGCGCCGGCGCACGCCCCAAGAAGACCCCGAGCGCGACCAATGGGTGGGTCAATTGCTGCAAGCGGCAGGTCAAGCGGTCGACCGATTTGATCGTCAATTTGCCATCGTCTCGGCATTGCGCAAAAAAGCCCAACGTGTCTTGCGTCGCCATACGGCGGCCGACAACATCAAATTCGATGCCTTCTCGCGCGTGGCTCACGTGACCGACGCCACCGACTGGCGCATCGAATACCCGTTTTTGGTGTTGTGCCCAGACACAGAAGCCGAAATGGCAGGTTTGGTTCAAGCTTGCATCGAGTTGGAATTGACCATCATCCCACGCGGCGGTGGCACGGGTTACACCGGGGGCGCCATTCCGTTGACCTGGAACAGCGTCATCATCAACACCGAAAAACTGGAAGCCATGAGCTCGATCGAGCGCATTCGCTTGCCTGGCCTGGATGTCGAGGTGGCCACCATCCACACCGAGGCCGGTGTGGTGACCCAGCGGGTGGCCGATGCAGCCGACGCGGCCGGTTTGGTGTTTGCGGTCGACCCCACCTCGGCCGAGGCCTCTTGCATCGGTGGCAACATCGCGATGAATGCGGGCGGCAAAAAGGCCGTGTTGTGGGGCACCGCCTTGGACAATTTGGTCAGCTGGCGCATGGTCACGCCTGACGCTCAATGGCTGGAGGTCGTGCGCATTGGGCACAACCTGGGGAAAATCCATGACGCTGAGCAGGTGGTCTTTGAGTTGCGTCATTTCCAGGCCGATGGCGTCACCCCTGTGCGCACCGAGACCCTGACCATCGAGGGCAAACGCTTCAGAAAAGAAGGCCTGGGCAAAGACGTCACCGACAAGTTTCTCAGTGGTTTGCCTGGGGTTCAAAAAGAGGGCTGTGATGGCTTGATCACCAGCGCACGCTGGGTCTTGCACCGCATGCCCCAGCACACCCGCACCGTTTGTCTTGAATTTTTTGGTCATGCCCACGATGCCGTGCCCAGCATCGTGGAGATCAAAGAATTCATGTTTGCCGAGCAAAAACGCACTGGCACCGTGCTGGCCGGGCTCGAGCACTTGGACGACCGCTACTTGCGCGCGGTCGGCTACAGCACCAAGTCCAAACGTGGCGGTTTGCCCAAAATGGTCTTGGTGGGGGACATCGCAGGCGATGACCCTGATGCGGTGGCCAAAGCCACCTCTGAGGTGGTGCGTTTGGCCAACTCGCGAAGCGGCGAAGGGTTTGTCGCCGTCAGTGCCGATGCCCGCAAAAAATTCTGGCTCGATCGCAAGCGCACCGCCGCCATCAGCCGCCACACCAACGCATTCAAAATCAATGAAGACGTGGTCATCCCGTTGCCGCGCATGGCCGAGTACACCGACGGCATCGAGCGCATCAACATCGAGTTGTCTTTGCGCAACAAGTTGCAGTTGTGCAACGAACTCAAGCGCTTTTTTGAGCGTGGCCACTTGCCCTTGGGCAAGGCCGAAGATCTGGACGCCTTGGCCAGTCCCGAACAATTGCAAGAGCGTGTCGATCGCGCCCTTGAATTAATCGGCCAGGTCAAAGGGCTTTGGCAATCTTGGCTGGACCAATGCGATGGCCTCTTTGGACAACTGCAATCGCATCAATTGCGCGCCAGCTGGAAAACCCAAATTCGCGCCGAGCTGCAAAACATCTTCACGGGTGACATTTACCAACCCATCTTGAAAGAGTGCAATGCCATTCACCAACGCGTGCTCAAAGGGCGGGTGTGGGTGGCTTTGCATGCCCATGCGGGCGACGGTAACGTGCACACCAACATTCCCGTCAACAGCGACGACTACGTCATGTTGCAAACCGCCCACGAGGCCGTGGGTCGCATCATGCAACTGGCCAGGTCGCTCGATGGGGTGATCTCGGGTGAGCACGGCATTGGCATCACCAAGCTCGATTACCTCAGCGACGAAGAGTTGGCGCCTTTTGCACAATACAAACAAAGGGTCGACCCCAAAGGGCACTTCAACCGTGGCAAGCTGTTGCGCCAAGCCACAGATTGGGGCACCCGGGCTGCTGATCTGTCTGACGCTTACACGCCCAGCTTTGGTTTGATGGGTCACGAATCTTTGATCATGCAGCAGTCCGACATTGGCAACATTGCCGACAGCGTCAAAAATTGCTTGCGGTGTGGCAAATGCAAACCGGTGTGTGCCACCCATGTGCCCCGTGCCAATTTGTTGTACAGCCCGCGCAACAAGATCTTGGCGACTTCGTTGCTGGTCGAGGCCTTTTTGTATGAAGAACAAACCCGCAGAGGCGTGTCTCTGCAACATTGGCAAGAATTTGAAGACGTGGCCGACCATTGCACCGTTTGCCACAAGTGCTTGACGCCGTGCCCGGTCCACATCGATTTTGGCGACGTGTCCATGAACATGCGCAATTTGCTGCGCAAAATGGGGCAAAAAAGCTTCAAGCCCGGCCAAACGGCGGCCATGCTGATGCTCAACGCCACCCGTCCAGAGACCATCAAATTGGCGCGATCCCTGATGGTGGGTGTCGGCATGAAGCTGCAAAGGGCCGCGCACGATGCCTTGAAGGTGTGGGCGCGACGCCAAACCAGCGCACCGCCGGCCTCGGTTGGAAAGCCGGCCTTGAAAGAGCAAATCATTCACTTTGTGAACAAGAAGATGCCTGGCAATTTGCCGAAAAAAACGGCCCGTGCCTTGCTTGACATCGAAGACAAAAAC
>CAWUNN010000181.1:0-4933 GCA_963923185.1 uncultured Limnohabitans sp.
CACCAAGGCGCAATGAAAGTTCTCGTCCCATTGGCGGACTTGCTCTCCATCCACGCTGCGCTGCTGCGTGGGAACCAGCCATATGGACTGAAGCTCTTGCAAAACCTGATGCAGTGGGCCTGAATCTTGGTGGCACAAGGACTGCACTGCGGCCGTTTCTAAAATTTGGCGCAGCTCATAGAGTTGTTCAAACTTTTTGAAATCGAAAGGCAGCACACGCCAGCCGCTTCTGAAAAAGACCTCTAAATAGCCTTCTTGCTTGAGCCGATGCAGGGCCTGTCGAACGGGTGTTCTGGACAAGCCCGTTCGTTGACACCACTCCAACTCGGTGAAGCGGTCTCCAGGCAAGATTCTGAAACAAGCAATGTCTTGCTTGATTTGTTGATACACCTCTTCTGACCTGGATGTTCGATGGTCCGGGTTGGCCTGAATGGCGCCCCAATCGGTCATGTCGTTCATGATCTACTTCAGGTGCATGAGCAAGGCCGAGCTGGGGGCTGTCCAACCCACAATGCCCCCTTGGGCCTTGATCATGTCAAGGGTCGACTGCTTGAATGCGGCAAAGTAACTCTCGGTGCAGTCTTCTAACAACAAGCACTCATACCCTCGGTCGTTGGCTTCTCGCATCGAGGTCTGCACACACACCTCGGTGGTCACGCCCATGAAAATCAAATGGGTGATGCCGTGCGCTTGCAATCGCTCATGCAAGCCGGTGTTGTAAAACATGCCCTTGCCGGGCTTGTCGATCACCCATTCGGAGCTCAGCGGATACAAAGCTTCAATGATGTCTGCACCCGGTTCACCTGCCACCAAGATTCGGCCCATGGGGCCGACATCGCCAATTTTCAACGTGGGCTGGCCGCGCAGCAGCTTGGCACTGGGGCAGTCTGACAGGTCGCTCAGATGGGCTTCTCGGGTATGCAAGACCTGAGCGGATCGGTCTCGCCAAGCGTGCAACACCGTTTGACATGCTGGGATGATGGCCGACAGGCGAGAGACATCGTTGCCCAAACTTTCGCCAAAGCCACCGGGCTCAATGAAGTCACGTTGCATGTCGATCACCACCAACAAGGTCGATGACCATTCAAAATCATAGGCGTAGGGTTGGGCGTCAATGCGCGGCATGACTCATCTCCTGATGCATCTGGTGGTGAGCTTCTCCCGCCATGTAACCACCGATCACTTGCCGCTGAGCCATGTGGGTGGGCACCTCATAGACCAATACACCTTCGCTCATCACCACCAACCGGTCAGACAATTCAAGCAATTCGTCCAAGTCTTCGCTGAACAGCAAAACGGCTCCGCCTTGTTGCTTGACTTGCTCGATGCGCTGATGGATCTCGCGCACTGCGGCAAAATCCAATCCAAATACGGGATTCATGACCATCAGCAACTCCACCTCACCGTGCAATTCACGGGCCAAAATGGTGCGCTGCACGTTACCGCCCGATAAACTTTGTACGGGCGCATTCTCACCTTGAGATTTGATTCCAAAGTCAGCGATCCACTGGCGCGCGCGCTGCCGCCAAACCTTGGGCTTGATCCAGGCCCAGTGCGACAACGGGTTCAGATCGAAATCACGCAGGGCCATGTTTTCTGACAAACTCATTTGGGCCACGCAAGCGTTGCGCAGGGGCTCTTCTGGCAAGCTTCTCACTTTGAGTCGATGATTTTGGGCTCTGCTGGCCAGATACTCTTCGCCACGCACCTGCACACTGCCGCTCAAGCGTGGTCGTTGACCGACCAGGGCTTCCATCCATTCTCTTTGTCCATTGCCTGATACGCCTGCCACCCCCAATATCTCACCCGAATGGACGGTCACGTGGACCCCGTTGACGGCCAACAGGCCCCGGTCCCCCATCACCTTCAAGTCATGCACTTGCAGCACGGCGTGCCCCGCTGATGGGGCCTGGGCCAGGCTTTCACGGGCCTGATGATCGCTGACCATGTTGACCTCCCCCACCATGGCCTTGGCCAAATCCTCGGGCTGGGTCTCACTGACTTGTGCAAACAAGCGGTTGCTGCCCCGACGCAGCACAGTCACGGTGTCGGCATAGGCCATCACCTCGCGAAACTTGTGGGTGATCAACAATACCGTACACAGACCTGATTGGGCGATGTCTCGCACATGGCCCAACACTTCATCGGCCTCTTGCGGGGTCAGCACCGAGGTGGGCTCATCCAAAATCAACAGTCTGGGCTTGAGGTAGAGTTGCTTGAGCAATTCCAGCTTTTGTTTTTCTCCTGCCGACATGGAACCTGGCAAGGCGTCCAGATCCAATTGAAATGGTGTCGACTCCAGAAATGTTTGTAACTTTTGTCGTTCTGATCGCCAATCGATGATGCCCGGTGCTTGTCCGCCTGCCAACAGCAAGTTCTCGGCCACGCTCATGCCGTTGGCCAGCGTGAAGTGTTGATAGACCATGCCAATGCCCAACTCTCGCGCCATGATCGGGTTGGCAATCTCTTGCTCTTTGTGATCGCAGACGATGCTGCCCCCATCGGGCTGGTGAAAGCCTGACAAGCATTTCACCAAGGTGCTTTTGCCCGCGCCGTTTTCACCCAACAGGGCATGCACATGGCCTGGCTGAACCTTCAGGCTGACCTGATCCAGCGCGGTGAACGAGCCAAATTGCTTGCTCAGATCGCAAATCTCCAGCGCCATGGCCCCTTTGGGTTTGGGCATGGACAAAATAGGGTCTGACTTTTTCATGGGATGGGGGCAGCCGCTCAGCCCAAAGCTTGCAACAAGTCGTCCGAGGAGGCATGGGCGCCAAACACGCCATGCTGCATGGTCACCATCTTCAAAGCCGCCTGGTGATTGCCCCAGTCGGTGGCCGCAGTTGCGTCAGACAAAATCAGGCATTCAAAACCACGATCATTGGCTTCTCGCATGGTGGTGTGAACGCAGACATCGGTGGTGATGCCAGTCAGCACCAGGTTCTCAATCCCTTTGACTCGCAAAATCATTTCAAGTCCAGTGGCGTAAAACGAACCTTTGCCGGGTTTGTCGATCACCACCTCCATGGGCAATGGCGCCAATTCAGGAATGATCTCCCAACCTGGCTCACCCCGGACCAAAATCCGTCCGCATGGTCCTGCATCACCAATGCCCACACCATCTTGGCCAATTTGTCGCGAACGCCAGCGCTTGTTGGCAGGCAAGTCCGATAAATCGGGACGGTGACCTTCTCGGGTATGGATGATGGTGTATCCCTGTTGACGCATGGTGGCCAACACCTTGGCAATGGGTTTGATCGGGGCTCGGGTCAGCGAAATGTCGTAGCCCATTTTGTCCACATATCCACCGACGCCACAAAAGTCCGTCTGCATGTCGATCACCAGCAAGGCGGTGTTGTCGGGACGCAATTGGCCATTCCAGGGCCACAGATACGGGTTGGCTTGAACTTGAGGGTGCATCATCGCTCCTTAAATTTGCTCTGGGCCACGGTAAGTCCGGGTCGGGGCAGGAAACCCGCATGAAGTGCCATCGGTCACCTCCACTTTCCAAGGCAGTTGGTATTGCCCAGCGACCATGTCGTGCATGAAGGTATAGGGGCAGTCTTGAGCGCCTCCTTTCACCGCCACATAGCCACGGTGGTAAAGCTGATAAATGTTGTTTTCAACCCCCCAGCTTTGGCGCGCTTGACGCACCAAGTCGGGCCGCAGCTCGGCGGTGATGATCTCATCGGCGCGCCCGCCGCCTTGTGCGATGACTTGGCCTTCGTGGTCGCAAAACATCCCTTCGCCCATCGAGTCAAAACTGCCGTCGCTGCCACACAGGCATACGCTGGCGGTGCATGCCAGATTTTGGAAGGCATTCGATTGGTTGGTGATTTGCCAGGCATGGCGAATGGGGGCGGTGTAGCCGGCGGTGCGCAAAATGATTTCTGCGCCCTTGTAGGCCGCCTCTCGGGCCATTTCGGGAAACATGCCGTCGTGGCAAATGATCAGTGACAACTTGCACCCTTTGGGCCCTTCGCACACCGGAATCCCCAAATTGCCTGGCTCCCAAGGCTCGACCGGCACCCAGGGGTGCAGCTTGCGATAGTACAAGCGAATGACACCGGTGTCGTCAATGATGATGCCGCTGTTGTAGGGGTTGCCGCCGGGGTTGAGTTCCATGATGGAAAAGCAGCCCCAAATGTGGTGTTGCTGACAAGCTTTTTTGAATGCCGCGACCTCAGGGCCATCCAAAGAGCACATCAACGCCGGATCGGTGTTCATGCTCAAGCCATGCAATGCATATTCAGGAAACACCACCAAATCCATGCCAGACAAATTGCGTCTGGCTTTGCCCACCAAGTCGCAAATGCGTTGGGTCTGAGATGCCAGTTGTTGCGGTGTCTCCACCACGGGCAACTGCAATTGCACCAAGCCAATCACCACGCCTTGTGCTGAAGGGTTCAATCCACCAAGTCCATTCATCGCATGCTCCTTCATTTCATCGAAGTCAATTCACCAGGGCTGCCCTGTGCGATGCTGCCGGGCCGACAAGTCAGCACCAAAATCAACAAGGTCAGCACATAGGGCAAGGTATTGAAGAGGTGATATCCCCAGCCGATGCCCACCGATTGCAGGGCTGGGCCCATGGCACCGGCCCCACCAAACAAGGCCGCAGCCAACAAGCATCGCCACGGATTCCAGCGCGCAAAGATCACCAAGGCCACCGCGATCAGACCTTGCCCGCTGGAGATGTTCTCCGTCCAACTGCCTGGGTAAAACAAAGTCAACGATGCCCCACCCAGACCGGCAATGGCACCGCCGGCCATGGTGGCCAGCCATCGCACCCGATTGACCGAGTAGCCCAAGGCTCGGGCTGCCATGGCCGAGTCGCCGGTCATGCGCAGGATCAATCCCCAGCGCGTGTACTTCAAAAACCAGGCCATCAACGCGGCCAAAGCGATGCCGATGGGCAGCAGCACATTGATTT
>CAWUNN010000182.1:0-4917 GCA_963923185.1 uncultured Limnohabitans sp.
GTGACATTGATTTGCGGTTCCTCTTCGCGGGGCGTGACCGCCACAGCAAAAAATCCCAGAAGCAAGGCGGCCATTGCCAGCAGCGGGGTCAGTTGCGATGCCTGAAAGAAGGCGGCGATGCGACCCGATATGCCCAAACGAGTTGCCATGTCAATGGTCTTTCTTGGTGTTGACCGTGCGCGCCTGGCGAACGATGCGTTCAGATGCATCCAGACCGCTGAGCACTTCGACCTGATTGCCCCGGATTTCGCCCAATCGCACTTGCCGAAGCACTTCTTCACCAGAAGGCTTGACCACATAAACAGCCACCAACTCTGACCGCTTGATGGTGGCACTCAATGGGATCCAAATTCGACCTTGATCGGTGCCGGCGGGCGAACCGATGGGCAACCAGATGCGAGCAAATTGACCGGGTGGGTATGACGTTCCCGTGGGCAAAGGGATTCGCAGCTCCACCGAGTGTGTGGCCGAGTCCACCATGGGGACCCATTCGAAAGCGGTGGCCGCTTGGGGTGAGTCATCCCCTGGAACACTGAACTGAGCTTGGGCTGATTTGGTCATCGAGGCCTGCCAGGATTGCGGCACGAACGCACGCAAACGCATGACAGAAGGGTCGTACACGGTCAGCAAAGGTTTGCCAGGCATGGCCATATCGCCCAATGAGACGTTGAGTTCGCTGACCAGGCCAGAATACGGCGCAACGATGCTGTAAAACCCACTTTGATGCTGGGCCACGTTGCTCTGCGCCTGGGCCGCTTTGAGTCTGGCTTGTGCCAGATCCTTTTGGGCTTGCGCACGCTCCAGTGCCGCTTGGCTGATGTATTGCTTTTCAAAGAGGCGATTTTGCCGTTCAAAGTCGCGACTGCTCGCCAGATAGGCCGATTCAGCGGCTTGCAATTGGGCCTTGCTGGACAGCACCTGCTCTTTGGCGCTTTGACCGTCAAGGCTGATCAACACCTGGCCTGCTTTGACGCGATCGCCCACGCGCACATTCAGGGCCACCACGGCACCCGAGACTTGACTGGCCAGTCGGCTTTGTCGCACCGCTTCCACCGTGGCGTCGACAGCCGTGAGTTGACCGGCCACGGATGGCCCGGCCACCGCCACGGTTTCGGAGGCGGTTTTGGACTCAGCCGCATGCGTCAGTGCCGTCCCATTCAAGATCGGGGCAATGATGAATGCACCTGATAAAGCCATTCGCGCAGCGCTCAGCAAGGGTTTCATGGGGCTCCGTTTTTGTATTTAATTAAATGATTAAATAACTATACAACAATTTTGTTTTTCTGTAAAATAGGTTAAACGCCACTGCACATGCAAAATCTGCCCATCAAAGCGCTTCAAGAAGTCGCCGCCTATTTCCAGGTGTTGTCTGAGCCTACCCGGCTGCAAATTCTGAATTTGCTGCGTGAAAAGCCGCACAATGTAGGGGACATGGCTCAGTCATGTGCGTGCACATCGGCCAACATTTCTCGCCACTTGGCGCTATTGAGCCAAAGGGGATTGGTGCAAAGAGAAAGTCGCGGCAATAGCGTTTACTACAGCATCGCTGAGCCTTCTGTCTACGATCTTTGCGATCTGGTTTGTGGCAGCATTGCCCGTCAATTCGAAACCCGCCATGCCCAGCGCATGTCTTTCTTGCAAATGAATGCACCCGCATCGGTTCGCAAGGTGGCGCGCACTCGGCCAAACAAAATCAAAAAATCTGATCAGAAATGACGCCCCATTCATGAGTGCATTTGAAAACCCCAAAGCCCGCTGGACCCAACGTTTTGCCACGGATGAATACATTTTTGGCTTGAATGCCAACCTTTATTTGCAATCTCACGTTGCGCAGCTCAAATCGGGATCTGTCTTGGCTATTGCTGATGGTGAAGGTCGAAATGGTGTGTGGTTAGCTGAGCGTGGCTTTGAAGTGCACTCGTTTGATTTCGTCGACTCAGCAGTTCAAAAAGCCAGAAAGCTGGCCAAGCAACGCGAAGTCAAACTCAATGCGATGTGCTGTGATTGGCAAGAGTTCGATTGGTCCTTCAACTCTTATGACAATATCGTGGGTATTTTTTTCCAATTTTTGGGGCCTCGAGAGCGTTTGCAACTGTTTGACAAAATGCACCAGACCCTCAAACCCGGTGGAACCTTGTTGATTCAAGGCTACTCAAAAGAGCAAATGCAATACAACACGGGTGGTCCTGGAAAACTCGATCATCTTTATGACGAAAATTTATTGCTAGATTCTTTCAAAGGCTATGAAATCCTTGATTTGAAAACATACGTACAAGAGATCCAAGAGGGCAGAGCACATTCAGGTATGTCGGGGCTTCTTGGCTATATTGGTCGTAAACCGTTTTTGTGAAGCCGTGATTCCGATCAAAGTCGAATCAGCCTGGCAAGGCACTTCCGAATGTTTGAAATGTGGCGTCCGAGACATGGTCTTGTTCGCTGATTTGAATCAAGAGGATTTTTCGAAAATGCACGCGCCAATTGATGACTTCAGGTATCCCCCTGGAGTTGTGTTGCATACAGAAGAGCAGATTGCACATCATCTGTAGACACTTCGGCGTGGATTAGTCAAACTGGTTCGCTATACCTTGGAAGGTAAGCAGCGTATTGTCCGAGTCTTAAGGCCTGGCGATGTGATAGGGCTTGAGGCTTTGGCCACGTTCAAATATTCAAGCGAGGCGGTGACTTTGACCCAGGTATCAATTTGTCGGATTCCCATTGATGTCATCCAACAGCTTTCTTTCAACTCCATAAGATTGCACTCACGTTTGATGGAGAAGTGGCAACAGACTTTACAAAGTGCCGATGATTGGTTGACGAACCTCAATTTTGGAAGTGCACAACGACGTGTTTCTCAGCTGCTACTGAAAATGCAAGATGTTGAACAACCAGGTGTAAGTACAATATTCGCGCGAGATGACATGGGAGCCATGCTCGATTTAAAGCTGGAGACGGTCAGTCGAGAGATCAGCAAACTAATCAAAATGACCGTAATCCGACCTATTGATAATTCGGGTCGTCGTTTTGAAATATCGTGTCCCGACATTCTGCAAAAAGCAGAATAATCTATCAACTTTTATTATTTTAGCTGTGCATTCACTGGAATCTTCAAGTAGGAGACCCCATTGGCTTCAGCTGGGGGCCACTCACCTGCTCTGATGTTGACCTGCACCGCAGGCAAGATCAACACGGGCATCTCTAGGGTGGCATCACGTTGGCTGCGCATGGCGACAAACTCGGCCTCGCTGATGCCATCGTGGACATGGATGTTGTGGGCCCGTTGATCGGCCACGGTGGAGTGCGAGGACATGGCCCGGTGGTTGGGCGGGTAATCGTGGCACATGAACAAGCGCGTCAAGGGTGGCAGACTCAGAATTTTGCGCACCGATGCGTACAAGGCGTGTGCGTCTCCGCCCGGAAAGTCACACCTGGCCGTGCCCACATCGGGCATGAACAAGGTGTCACCCACAAACACCGCATCGCCAAAGCGATAGGCCACGCAAGCCGGGGTGTGGCCAGGCACAAACATGACCTGGCCGAGCAGTTCGCCGACTTGGAATGTTTCTTTGTCAGCCAACAGGCGATCAAAGTGCGAGCCATCCGCTTGGAACTCGGTGCCCAAATTGAAAATGCCTTTGAATGCCTTTTGTACCTGGGTGATGTGATCCCCGATGGCGGTCAAGCCGCCCAACTCTCGCTTGAGGTAGGGTGCTGCACTGATGTGGTCGGCATGGGCGTGGGTCTCCAAGATCCATTGCACCTTGAGCTGGTTCATGGTCACGTAATTCACCACCTGGTCGGCAGACTGTGTGGATGTGCGTCCCGACTTGGGGTCATAGCCCAACACCGAATCAATGATGGCGCAGTCGCTGCCGGTGCCCTGGTGCACGATGTGGGTGAAAGTCCAGGTGGGCTCATCCAAAATGCTGTGGACGATGGGAGGTGATGGGGGCAACGCGGTCATGTCAAAAGTGGGAGTGAACTGACAATAGTATATTGAATAATATAATAAATTTCAATATAATATGAAAAAATATTTCAAAAATCCAGCATGACCACCCATCCCTTTGATCTAGAGCAAATGCAGCAATCGGCGCAGCAAGCCTGCAAATTGCTGAAGGTGCTCTCCAATCCCGACCGTTTGATGATCTTGTGTCAACTCTCTAAGGCAGAGTTGTGTGTGGGGCAGATTGAAGAGATGTTGGGCATCTCACAACCCACGTTGTCGCAGCAACTGACGGTGTTGCGCGAAGAAGAGTTGGTGGCCACCCGGCGAGAAGGCAAGAACATTTATTACGAGGTGGCCAGCCCGCAGGCCTTGGCCGTGATTGGCATTTTGTACGAACAGTTTTCAAAAGCAAAAGGACACATCAGATGATTGATGTTGAACATTTCACGCCGTTTCGGTCTTTGACTGGTGGTTTGTTACTGGGCTTCGCATCGGCCATGCTCATTGGGATCAATGGCCGCTTGCTGGGAGTTAGCAGTATCTTAGGTCATTTGCTCAAACCCCGCTCGGGTGATGTCGGCTGGCGAGTGACGTTTTTATTGGGGATGTTTGCTGCGCCTGTCACCAGTCTGTGGTGGTCGCCCGATTGGGTGAACACCCCGCGCATCGATGCCAGTGCCACCACCATTGCCGTGGCAGGTTTGCTGGTTGGCTTTGGCGCACGTTGTGGCTCGGGTTGTACCAGTGGCCACGGCGTGTGCGGTTTGTCGCGCTTGTCGCTGCGCTCATTGGTGGCCACACTGACCTTCATGGCTGTGGGCTTTGTGGTGGTTTATCTCACCCGTCACTTCATCTGAGCGAGGCACACCCATGACACACAAATTGTTTGAATTCGTTGCAGGGCTTTTATTCGGTTGGGGTCTGATGTTGTCTGGCATGACCGACCCATCCAAGGTGTTGGGGTTTTTAGA
>CAWUNN010000183.1:0-4913 GCA_963923185.1 uncultured Limnohabitans sp.
CCGGGTGCTCTCTTTGGCGGTCAAGCTCATGAAGGCCCCAGTGGCTTTTTGTCCGCGCACCGCGGCGCGCACCCAACTGTCAGTCACGCTGACGTTTTGTGCCCACGCGGTCCATGTGCCCACCAAAGCCACCACGGCCCATGTCCATTTGAAACCTCGCCTCATGCCATGTCCTTTTTGAAGAGGGTCTGTCACCCGCCATGCTTCATTTTAGGGCTTGCATGGGGCTCAGGCCCACGTCATGTCCCAAGGATTCAAACAGGCTTGAAGACGCGGGCAAAGTAGGCCGATAGTTCGGCGTGTCCATTCAAAGGCAACACATGGGCCACATACTGATCAGGCCGCACCACGATCATGCAACCCTGTGCTCGGTCAATGCCGCGCATGGCATAGATGTCGCCCAGGCCTTTGTGGTCCACGCCAAACACTTTTTCATGGTCTTGCAAGCCCAGCCGCCCGGTTTGCGGCTTGAGCAAGGTCGGCACATGGGCATAGTCGATTTGGTCAAAGGTCGCTTGAAACACCGCCCGCACATCGAGCACGGCATCGATGTCTTCACCCACTCGGGTGTGTTGGACCACGGGCGATTGCACATCGTGTTGCAACCAATGGCACAGGCGTGCGACCTCGGCCCCTGGTTGCCCCAAGTCGCCAAGGCCAGCAAAAACATACAAACGCCAGCGGGCGTCGGCTTGGGCGACATGCCCCAATTGCATCTGCATGGCGTCGGCGACCCGCACCACGGGTGCCGAATGAAAGCGCCGACCGATGACCTCGCCACGGGCCAGGTGTTGGTGTGTGCCTGGTGCAAACAACTCAGAGGTGTCGTACTGCACCGCGGTGCCGCCCGTGAATTCGAGGTTGGCTTTGAACTGTCGGATGATGCGTGGCTCTTCTTGGCCCTCGCGTTCGGCTTGGGTGGTGGGGGCCGACATGATGCGCGACCACTCGTGATCGGTGTCGACCAATCGCTTGGCCTCGGTCAGCCGCTCTTTGGAATAGCTGCGCAACAAACTCGCGTCTGAGCGCCCCTGCAGCACATGAATCAATTTCCAGCCCAGATTGAAGGTGTCTTGCATGGACACGTTCATGCCTTGACCTGCTTTGGGCGAGTGGGTGTGACAGGCGTCCCCGGCCGTGAAGACCCTGGGGTTGCGGTTTTCACCGGGCGGCACATCGTCAAATTTGTCGGTCAGGCTGTGACCAATGTCGTAGATGGACCACCAGACCACCTCTTTGACGTCCAAAGTGTAGGGTTGGATGATGCGCTTGGCCGCTGCGATCATGTCGTCTTGGGTGAATTTGCGGTGTGCGGCTTTTTCATCGGGACGAAGCTTGTCCATCTCGACGTACATGCGAAACAAATAGCCGCCCTCGCGTGGCAATATCAAAATATTGCCCTCTTTGGCCGAGGAGATCAGGCACTTTTGGCGCACATCGGGAAAGTCGGTGTTGGCCAAAATGTCCATCACGCCCCAAGCCTGGTGGGCGGCATCGCCATGCAACTGACCGCCTATGGCCTTGCGCACAGCCGAGTGCGCGCCGTCGCAACCCACCACATAATTGGCCCGCACGGTGCGCGTGCCGCCCCAATTCAAGCCGGTGGCGTCTTTCAGGGTGACCGTCACCGGATGATCATCGGTGTGGGGGTCGATGGTCAATCCGGCGATCTCCCAACCGTAATCGGGCTCCAGCCGAGAGGGCGAGTTTTTCATCACCTCGATGAACAATTCATGCAGGCGCGCTTGGTTGATCAAGATGTGGGGCATCTCAGAGCTGTCGTCGGCCACGTCTTGCACCCGCCCGACTCGATGGATGTGGTCTGGGTGCTTGGGGTCAGGCATCCAAAAGGCGGTTTGATTGACCCAATAGGTCTCGCGCTTGACCTTGTCGGCAAATCCAAAGGCCTGAAACATCTCCATGGTGCGGGTATTGATGCCGTCGGCTTTGCCTTTGATGATGTTGGCACTCATGCGCTCGACAATCATGGTCTCGATCTCGGCAAACTGTGACAACTGCGCGGCCAGGCACAAGCCGGCAGGGCCGGTGCCCACGATCAACACATCGACTTGTTCGGGCATGGGCTCGTTGGGGCCACGGTTGCGACGCCCAGGCGCGGCAGGTTGGATGTCAGGGTTGCCGCCACGAAAGCCATGTTTGTAAAACTGCATGAGAAGTCTCCTGAATGAAGCCCTTGTTGGGGGTGGGCATGGGCATATAATAACTGTACTTATCAATTGCTGTCAAGATCGTATGTATGATCACCATTTCCCCTCTTTGGGATTTCTGTTTGGCGTCACCGCAGGAACACGAACATGGCCTATGAACACATGGCGGGACATTTGATCCGCCGTTTGCATCAACAATCCACCCACATCTTTGCCCTGCGCACCGAAGCGGCGGGCTTTGATCTGACACCCGTGCAGTATGCGGCCATGGAGGCCATTCACGAGCACCCCGGCACCGATCAAGCCCAAGTGGCTGAATTGATCGGCTACGACCGGGCCACCATTGGCGGTGTCATCGAGAGATTGGAAAAAAAAGGCTGGATCCGGCGGGTGGTCAGCAGCCAAGATCGTCGCGCCCGCGAACTGTCATTGACGGCCCAGGGCAACCAGATCAGGGTGGCCTTGCAACCCATTGTGCAGGACCTGCAAAAAGAGATCTTGCAGCCCCTGAGCAAAGCCGATCAAGCCCTTTTCAACCGTTTGGCGCATCGCGTGATCTGGCCAGAATAATCTAGGGTAAACCCTAGATAGAGAATTAGAATGTGTACTTACAATAATGATATGTACACATCCTAATTCGCCATGAACACCGCCATCACCACTCCATCTGTCAGCTCTGTATCTTCTGTCTCGCCCGACCGCCTGATGCGAACGGTCTGGTGGATTTTGGGCATCGCCACCATCGGTTTGGTCTTTGACGGCTACGACTTGGTGGTGTACGGCGCCGTGGTGTCCACTTTCTTGCGTGACCCATCGCACATCGGTGCCATCACCCCACCCATGGCCGGGGCCTTGGGCAGCTATGCCTTGTTTGGGGTGGCCATTGGCGCGCTGTTGGCAGGTTCGGTGGGCGACATCATCGGACGACGCAAAGTCATGCTGACTGCTTACGCCTGGTTTTCGGTGGGCATGGCCTTGACCGCCATCAGCACCGATGCCAGTTACTTTGGCTGGATGCGCTTCATCACTGGCTTGGGCATTGGGGCGTTGGTGGCAACCACCGCAGCCTTGGTGTCCGAGTACGCGCCCAAAGACAAAAAGAATTTGTTCATTGCCATCAGCAACGGCGGCATCCCGTTGGGCAGCATGCTGTCGGCCGTGTTGGCCATGTTGTTCATGGGGCAAATCGGTTGGCGCGGCATGTTTTGGATCGGCGCTTTGCCCATGGTGACGCTGTTGCCGTTGGCCTACTTCAAAATGCCCGAGTCGCTGGCTTGGCTGGTGGCCCGGGGGCGCTTGCAAGAAGCGCGTGAGTTGGCCCAACGCATCGGTGCGCCCATGCCCCCCACTGTGCTTGCTGGGACTGCAGCGACTGAGGTCTTCTCCAGCACACGCAGCGGCTTTGCCGGTTTGTTCAGTGCCTACTATGTGTGGCCGACCCTGGTTTTGGGATGCATGAGTGCCACCGGTTTGTTGCTGGTGTATTCACTCAACACCTGGCTGCCCGAGTTGATGCTGCGTGCGGGATACCCCACCAAAGGATCGCTGGCCTTTTTGGCGGTGCTCAACGGTGGGTCTTTATTTGGCGCCATGGCCGCCTCGCTGTTGGCCGACCGTTGGGGACCCAAGCCGGTGGTGGTGGCCAGTTTTGCAACGGGCTCACTGGCCTTGGTGCTGTTGACCCTGAACGTGCAGCTGGCGCTGTTGCTGGGTGTGGTGGCCATCGTGGGTTTGGGCACCAGTGGCACCCAAACCCTGATTTACGGGTTTGTGGCCAATTACTACCGCACCCAAGTGCGTGCTGCAGGGGTCGCCTGGTGCGCGGGCTTTGGTCGATTGGGCGGCATCGGTGGCCCCATGCTGGGCAGCTTGCTGATCACTTCGGGTTTGCCGTTGGACTCGATTTTTTACATCTTGGCTGGCATCGCCTTGTTCGGCTCTGCGTTGACCTTGCTGGTGCCCATGTCCCGCAGCGCCTTCCAAATTGAACGCACCCCCAAGCCATGACGGGCTGCGCTGGGCTCAGTGGCGTTTGGCATGCTCGTTGATGGCGTCAAAGGCCTGACCCAAATAGCTTTCATAGTTGTCCTTTTCGACAAAACCCAAATGTGGGGTGCACAGGCAATTGGGCAATTGCAGCAAGGGGTGCTGTGGGTCCAGCACCGGCTCTGACTCGTACACATCGACAGCAGCTTGAGCAGGTCGACCCATTTTCAGGGCATGCAGCAAGGCCCCTGGTTCGATCAATTCGGCGCGCGCGGTGTTGACCAAGATGGCATCGGACTTCATCCCTGCCAAATCTTGAGCCGTGACGCACGAGCGGGTTTGTTCGTTCAGCCTGAGCAAGATGCAAACGATGTCACTGTCGGCAAAAAACGATTCGCGCGACGGCGCAAACGCCCAGCCGTGTTGTTGCGCCCTTTGTTGCGAACCCTCGCGCCCCCAAGCCCAAACCTGAGCCCCCAGGGCTTGAGCGGCGCTGGCCACCTGAACCCCAATGCGCCCCAAGCCCAAAATGCCCAACCGGCGCCCCCTGAGCTGGCGGCCCAAGGTGCGTTGCCACAAACCTTGTTGCATGTGGCTCAACTCGGCATCCAGGTGGCGCAAAGCCGCCAGGATCAACAGCAACGTCAACTCGGCAGTGGCCGAGCCACTGCCCTGGCTTTGGGTCACCCGAATGCCCCGTTCATGGCAAGCCTCCCTGTCTCTTATACACATCTGACGCTGCCGACGATCTACTCTGTG
>CAWUNN010000184.1:0-4856 GCA_963923185.1 uncultured Limnohabitans sp.
GCTGGGGGTGTTGCTGTTTTTGTCAGACAAACTGTGGGGTGGGGCCTGGCGGGCCACGGGAGGTGATTTGGTGCTGTTGGGCGCCGCTTCGCTGTTTTCTTATTACACCGTGGCAGCCAAACCCTTGATCGAAAAACACGGCGGTTTGTTGACCATGGGTTACGCCACCTTGTTTGGCTCGGTGCCTGTGGTGTTGTTCAATGCGCCATTGTCGTGGGATGTGCAGTGGTCTCACATCAGTTGGGACATTTGGCTGATGTTTGTATATGCCTCGGTGATCTCGGCCTTTTTGGGTTGGTTGTTGTGGGGCTGGGTGAATGCCGTTCGGGGCGTGGCCCGCACGGCACCTTTGATGTACCTGATGCCACCGGCGGCAGGTTTGTTCGCCTGGGTTTTCACGGGTGAGTCTTACAGTGGGACCAAAATTGCAGGCGCTGTCATCTGTTTGGCAGGTGTCGCAGTGGCCCAGTTTTCACGACAGACATGGCCAGTTCAATCGCCAAGCGAAGATCGAGCACCCCGTTGAGCATGAAGCCTGTCAGCTGGCAAGAACTTTTATTCACTCAGGGATTTGGCACCCGACGCATTTGTCAGGGGCTGATCCAGCAAGGCCGGGTGCAAATCTGCATCCAGGGGCAATGGAGCGCGCTGCAAGATCCCGATCAGTCGGTGCTGCCCGTCTCGGGCATGTCTTTTCGGGTGATGGGCACCGATTGGGTCTACCAAGACAAGGCCTACATCGTCTTGCACAAACCTGCAGGCACCGAATGTTCGCAAAAACCGGGCCGTTGGCCCAGCGTGTACAGCCTGTTGCCTGCACCGTTGCGCCAAAGGCCCACAGCCGGTGCTGTGCTAGGCGTGCAAGCGGTGGGTCGTTTGGATCAAGACACCACGGGGCTGCTGTTGCTCAGCGACGATGGTGCTTTCATTCATCGCATGGCCTCGCCCAAACACCATGTGCCCAAGGTCTACCAAGTGCGAACGGCGCAAGCCCTGAACCCCGCAGTGATCGACGAATTGCTCAAGGGCGTTCATTTGCATCAAGAACCCAAGCCCGTTCGGGCCAGTGCGGCCATTTTGACGGGCCCCCACACCCTGGATTTGACTTTGACCGAGGGCAAATACCATCAGGTCAAGCGCATGTTGGCCGCTGTGGGACATGAGGTGGTGCAGTTGCACCGCTGTCGCATGGGGCATTTGGATTTGCCCACCGATTTGGCACCAGGTCAGTGGCGCTGGCTCACACCCGCAGAGTTGGCACTTGTTGCTTCAAAAACGCTGTGATGGCGTCGGTGACGACCTCACGTTGATCTTTGTGTGGCGAATGACCACATGCATCCAGCACCAGGCGCTGGATCACGCCTGCGGGTTGAATGTCTTGGATTTGGGCCAATGTGCCATAAGCATCATCTCGACCTTGAATCGCCAACACCGGGTCTTGAATGCGCTGACATAGAGATCGGATGTCAAAACTTTGAAACGCTGGGGACAACCAGACATCACACCATTGCCAAAAGGCCACGTCCACATCGGCATGGAATTTGGACAATCGCTCACGCAGGTCTGAGCCCTCAAATGCCTGTCGAGCCAACAGGATGGATTGAATCAAGATGTCCTCAACTTTCACATGCGGGGCCAGCACCACGCAAGCGCTGACGGGGTATTGGGTCGCGTACAGCAAAGCAATGGTGCCGCCATCAGAGTGGCCGACCAAAATGGGGCGCTCAATGCCCCACTGCTTGAGCAATGCGGGCAAGACCTGCCACGCTTGGATGTGCATGTAGTCGGCTCCTAGGCGTCCAGCACCACGCACATCTGCAATCGGGTCAGACTGGCCATATCCCAGACGTGAATAAACCAGCCCAGGGGCTTGCAGGGCCTGGCACAAGTGCTGCGGCCAAGGGCCTTGTTTGCTGCCCCACAACGACACGCTGCCCAAACCTTCATGCAAAAAAACCAGGGTCGGGGCCGTGCCCATGGGTGGGCCCTCGATGGCCTGGATTTCCAACATCGAACCATTGACATTGATCAGGGACATGGCCAGATCTTAGCGCCAGGTGGTGATCTTGCAGGCTTACACTACAGGGATGACGAATTTGGCCTGATTCAGGCTATAGGAGTGTGGATTTGAAGCTGTCTTGTTGGGCTCGTGCGTTGGCGTGTTGTGGCATGTGGGTGGCATGGGCTCAGTGGCCCGCTGCTGCTGCTGCCGAGTTGTTGAATGCGCCGATTTTGGTGCTGAATTCGTTGGATGCCAACATCAGCGTGATCGACCCCAAGACTTGGAGTGTGGTCAAGACCTTGCCCACCGGCAAAGAGCCCCACCATCTGTACTTGACTCCTGACGAAAAATCGGTGATCGTGGCCAACGCCGGGAGCGATTCGCTGACGTTTGTCGATCCACGCACCGCCGAAATCCAACGCGTGCTGCGCTCAACCATCGACCCCTATCAATTGCGGTTTTCACCTGACATGAAATGGTTTGTCACGGTGGCCAACCGGGTGAACCACATCGACATTTATCGCTGGGACGGCGCGCAACCCAGCTTGGTCAAGCGCATCCCATCGGGTAAAACACCCAGTCACATTTGGATCGACAGCAAAAGCACCACCATGTACTCGACCATGCAAGAGAGCAACGAGTTGGTCGCCGTGGATCTGGCCACACAAGAGGTGCGTTGGCGTGTGCCCACAGGGTCTTTGCCAGCGGATGTGTTTGGAACGCCAGATGACAAATACCTGTTGGTGGCCAACACCGGAGGCAGTGAAGTGCAGGTGTATGACGTCAGCGTCAGCCCCGCACGGTGGGTCAAAAATCTGCGTACCGGTGCAGGGGCCCATGCCTTTCGCGCTTTGGGCGATGGCAAGCAAGTGCTGGTGAGCAACCGAGAGGCCAACACGATTTCGCGCATTGATTACACCACCTTGCAAGTGGTGGGTGAATTCAAGGCGCCAGGTGGCCCAGATTGCATGGAAGTCACCTTGGATGGCAAATTGTTGGTGTCTTCGCGCTGGATCAAACGCATGACCGTCATCGATTTGGCCACTGGCCAAATCGAGCGTCAGGTGAAGGTGGGCAAATCGCCACACGGCATTTGGACTTTGAACCACGCCAAAAGGACATGAGCGCCAGCCAGGCCTTTGCAGCGCAATGGACCCGCACCCGAGTCTGGGTGTGCCTGGCGATGCTGGGGTCATGTGTGGCAGTTGCTGACCTGGCGCATTCAAACCCTCAGGTCACGGCCCAGTTCGGCCCATCAGCCAACTGCCCCAAGCCGATTTACCTGACCTTGGACACGGGCCACATGGGCGTGGCCGATCAGATTGCCCAGGTGCTAGAGCGTCAGCAGGTCAGGGTCAGCTTTTTTGCGGCCGACGAGCCCACCCAAACCGGCGACGGCAGCTTGGGCGAACACTGGTCAGCTTGGTGGCGCAAGCGGGCTGCCCAAGGGCATGTGATGGCCTCTCACACCTTGAATCATGTGTATTGGCGCCGCGATTTGCCCGATGGTCGTTTTGAGGTTCGCGCCTCTGCTGGACCCCAAGCAGGAGTGACCCGCACCATCGATGCACAGCAGTATTGCACCGAGATCCGGCGTGCGAATCAACGCTTGCAAGCCATCACCGGCGTGGCTCCTTTGCCTTTGTACCGAGCACCGGGCGGTAAAACCTCAAAGGCCTTGCTGGCGGCGGCTCAACAGTGTGGCTTTGTCCATGTGGGCTGGTCGCCGGCAGGTTTTTTGGGTGATGAATTGCCCAGCGACCAGTACCCCAATGCCCAATTGCTGGCCCGCGCCTTGCAACACATCCGTGCGGGTGATGTGCTGATGGCCCATTTGGGCATTTGGTCACGCCAACAGCCCTGGGCCCCTGAGGTGTTAGAGCCTTTGATCGTGGGCCTCAAGCAAAAAGGTTTTTGCTTTGATACGATCGACCACCATCCGACCTATGCGCCTTGGGTCAAAAACCATCCGATTCAATGACCATGGAAATTTTGTTCAATGCATTGGACGACGCACAGACTTGGTTGTTTGACCATCTGGTGCAACCACTCGCCCTGGCATTGGGGCAAGCTGCCCAAATGGATCAGGCCTATGAGGCCAGCGGCTGGTTGTTGATGGGGTTGCTGCAACTGGCCCTGATGTGTCTGATCTTGGTGCCGCTTGAGCGTTGGCGTCCGGTCGAGCCCGTGACCGATCGGCGTGCGGTGCGCACCGATGTGATTTACACACTGATTCATCGTTTGGGTGTGTTCAGGGTGTTCTTTTTCTTCACCCTAGAGCCTGTGACTTGGTGGTTGAAGTCTTGGTACAGCCTACACGAGGGCCCCACTTGGCCATTGGATGCTTGGTGGCCTGGCGTGACCGATCAAGCCTGGGTGTCGTTTTTGATTTACCTGGTGGTGTTGGATGCTTTCAACTATGGCATTCATCGGGCCCAGCACCATGTTCATGTGTGGTGGCAATTGCACGCCTTGCACCATTCGCAACGCCAAATGACCCTGTGGAGTGATCAGCGCAATCATTTGCTCGACGATGCCTGCGTGGGGTTCTTGACGGCACTGCTGCTGCATGGACTGGGCGTGCCACCCAGCCAGTTCATTGGACTGGTGGCGGTGACGCAATGGATCGAGAGTTTGCAGCACGCCAACTTGCGTGCCCGTTGGGGTGGTTTGCGCTACCTGTTGATCAGTCCACAGTTTCATCGTTACCACCATGCCATTGGGGTTGGCCACGAAACCCAAACCCGGGCTTTGGGCGGGCACAATTTTGGGGTGTTGTTTCCCTGGTGGGACATGCTGTTTGGCACGGCTTGTTTTGACGATGTGTATTTGCCCACTGGCATTCGTGATCAGG
>CAWUNN010000185.1:0-4845 GCA_963923185.1 uncultured Limnohabitans sp.
CTCGTGGGCTCGGAGATGTGTATAAGAGACAGCCGTGATGCCACTGTGGCAGGCCTGCCCTATGGGGTTCGCAAAGTCGTCGAACTGGCCCGTGCCTTGTGTTTAGAGCCGCAATTGCTGTTGCTGGACGAACCTTCTTCGGGCTTGAATGTCGAAGAAACCGAAGACATGGCGTTTTGGATCGCTGACATCAAAAACCTGCTGGGCATCACGGTGCTGATGGTCGAGCACGACATGGGATTGGTCAGCGCCGTCTCTGACCGCGTCTTGGCCATGAGCCAAGGTCAAACACTGGCCATGGGCAGCCCGCAAGACGTACAAAATCACCCCGCTGTGATCGAGGCCTACTTGGGTGGCCACACCGATGTCAGCAGTTGGCACCGAACTGCCCCCGTGTCTCAGGAGCGGTCATGAGCACGGATGCGATGGCACCCCAACAGCCAGCGTTGCTGCAACTGCTCAACATCGAAAGTGCGTATGGCCCCATCAAGGCCATTCGAGGGGTCAGCTTGCAAGTACGCTCCGGCGAAATATCCACTGTGCTGGGCTCCAACGGGGCGGGCAAAACCACTTTGCTCAAAACCATCAGCGGCATCATCGACCCGCGCAAAGGCAGCGTCCACTTCAAAGGCCAAGACATCACCGCCCAAGACCCGTCCCATATCGTTCAATGCGGCTTGGCCCATGTGCCCGAAGGACGTGAAGTCTTTGCGCTGCTGTCGGTGCGCAACAACCTGCTCATGGGGGCGTACACACGCAAAGACCGCGACCAGGTGCAGCGCGACATCGAGACTGTTTTTGGTTACTTCCCCATTCTGCGCGAACGTGCCGATCAAGATGCAGGTTTGCTCTCGGGCGGTCAACAACAGATGCTGGCCATCAGTCGCGCCCTGATGGCGCAACCCGACTTGATGTTGCTGGACGAGCCCAGCCTGGGTTTGTCCCCCAAACTGACCCAAGAAATTTTTCAGATCGTGCTGCGCATCAATCGAGAGCGCGGCACCACGATTTTGCTGGTCGAGCAAAACGCCCATTTGGCCTTGCATGTGGCCGACCACGGCCACATCATGGAAAACGGTCGCATCGTCATGGAAGACACCTGCGAGCGCTTGCGTCAAAAACAAGACATCCAAGAGTTTTACTTGGGTCTGAAAGAGCAAGGCGTTCGTGCCGAGCGGCGCTGGAAAAAGAAAAAAAATTGGCGATGACATGAGCACACTCTGGAATCTGGATCGGCTGCAACCGCAACTTGAGTGCGTCATGGCAGGAGAGACCTTGCCCGCGATGTTCTGGAATGCAGTTCAAGCCCGTGGCCCCCAAGTGTGGTTGCGCCACAAAGATTTGGGACTTTGGCAAAGCCTGACCTGGAGCCAAACCGGACAGGCGGTGCGCGAACTGGCCCATGGCCTGATGGCTTTGGGCTTCGAGCACCATGACACCGCCTCGATTTTGTCCAACACCCGTCTGGAGTGGGTGTTGTCCGATCTGGCGGTTTTGAGTGTCGGGGGCGTGAGCAGTGGCATTTACCCCACGGACTCGGCCGCTCAGGTGCAATACCTGTGCGCCGACTCGCACACCCGTGTGCTGTTTGTCGAAGACGATGAGCAACTGGACAAAGCTTTGCAGGTGCGCGATCAACTGCCCTGGTTGCGTCACATTGTGGTCATGGACATGCAGGGCTTGCACGATCTGGACGACCCACAGATCATCGGCCTGGATCGACTGCGCGAACTGGGTCGGCAACATGGGGCACAACACCCTGAAAGCCTTGAGCAGCGCTTGTCTCTGTGTCAACCCCAAGATTTGGCCATTTTGGTCTACACCTCAGGCACCACGGGCAAGCCCAAGGGCGCCATGCACACCCACCAAGGCTTGGTCTACACCACGCGTGGCTACAACCAAGTGATCGAGCGCAATGAGCAAGACGAATGCATGTGCTTTTTGCCTTTGTGCCACATCTCTGAGCGCGTCGGAGGTGAGTATTTTTCCATGTACACCGGTGCTGTGCTGAATTTTGTTGAAAACCCAGAGACCGTGCCCGAAAATGTGCGCGAAATTGCACCCACCATTTTCAATGCCGTCCCGCGCGTCTGGGAAAAGTTCTACTCTGCGGTCATGATTGCTTTGCGTGAGGCCGGCTGGTTGCAACAAGCCGCCTACGCCTGGTCCATCGCGGTCGGTGAGCGTGTGGCCGATCGGGTGCTGGCCCAGCAGCCCGTGCCGATGGGGCTGAAGCTGAAATTTCACATCGCCCGCGGGTTGGCCTTGAACAACGTGCGCAAACTCATTGGCATTCATCGCGCGCGTTATCTGATCACCGGTGCGGCCCCCATTTCGCCTGACCTGGTGCGTTGGTATCTGGCGTTGGGCGTGCCCATGCTCGAGGCCTGGGGCATGACCGAAACCTGCGGCCTGTCCACCGCGATCAGACCTCAACACCTCAAGTTGGGCTCGATCGGCACCCCGGCCCCCTACAACGAGGTGCGCATTGCGCCCGACACCGGTGAAATATGGGTGCGTGGACCCAATGTCTTCAAGGGCTACCTCAACCTGCCCGACAAAACGGCCGAGGCCATCGACGCCCAAGGCTGGCTGCACACGGGCGATGTCGGTACCGTCGACGATGAAGGGTTTTTCCGCATCACCGATCGGATGAAAGACATCATCATCACGGCTGGCGGTAAAAACATCACTCCCAGCGAGCTTGAAAACGATCTTAAATTTTCCCCCTACATCACCGATGCCGTCGTCATCGGTGACCGCAGGCCGTACTTGGTGGTGATCATCATGATCGATCAAGAAAATGTCGAGAAATTCGCCCAAGATGCCGATGTGCCTTTCAGCAACTACGCCTCACTGACACGCGCCCCCCAAGTGCAGGCCTTGATTCAAAGCGAAATCGATCGCGTCAATGCCAAATTTGCCCGCGTCGAACAAATCAAAAAATTCTTTTTGCTCGACACCCAACTCAGCGCAGAAGACGAAGAGCTCACCCCGACCATGAAGCTCAAACGCAAACTGATTCAGACCAAATATGCCGAACGCATCGAGCTGATGTACCGCGGCTGAACCTTTCCCCTGTTTCACTCAGAAGGAGATGCAAATGAAACACGCACTGACTGCCATCGGCATGACCCTGGTCTTGGCTAGCGCCGCCATGGCCCAACAAGGTGTCAGCAAAGACACCTTGACCTTGGGCTCGATTCAAGACCTCTCGGGCCCGCTGGCCGGCTTTGGCAAACAAGTGCGCATGGGCCTTTTGTTGGCCACCGATGAGATCAACGAGCAAGGGGGCATCAATGGCCGCAAAGTCGAGATCAAGATCGAAGACTCGGGCTACGATCCCAAACGTGCGGTTTTGGCAGCCCAAAAACTGGTCAACCAAGACAAAATCTTTGCCATGATCGGTCACATTGGCACAGCCACCAACATGGCGGCGATGCCCGTGCAGTTCAGCAAAAAGGTGATCAACTTCTTTCCCGTCACCGCTGCGCGTGAAATGTACGAACCCTTGCACCCACTCAAATATTCTTTTGCGGCCACGTATTACGACCAGATCCGCCTGTCAGCGCCCAAGCTGATCAAAGAAAAAAATGTGACCAAGGTCTGCGTCATCTACCAAGACGATGACTTTGGTCTAGAGGTTTTTCGTGGTGGCGAAGCGGCCCTCAAATCGATGGGCATGGATTACCATGAAAAAACCACCTACAAACGAGGTGCCACCGAGTTCTCATCGCAAATCGCTCGCTTGAAGTCGTCTGACTGCCAAATGGTCGTTTTGGGCACCATCATCCGCGAGACGGTGGGTGCCATCGCTGAAGCCCGCAAAACCGGCTTCAACCCTGTCTTTTTGGGCTCTTCTGCCACCTACACCGACTTGATCCACAAATTGGGTGGGCCGGCCATGAACGGTCTGTATGCCACCATGACCACCCAGCATCCGTACCTGGACGAGTCCTCCAACGCCATTCGCTTTTGGGCCAACAAATACAAAACCAAATTCAACGAAGACCCCACGGTCTTTTCGGTGTATGGCTATCAGGCGCTGATGCACTTTGCCCAAGCCGCTGGCAAGGCCGGTCAAAACCTCACCGCCGAGTCCTTCACCAAAGCCATGGACAGCAGCACCTTCCCAGCTGACATTTTTGGCAGCCCGCCGCTGAGCTTCAGTCCCACCAAACACTTGGGCAACGAGGGTTCACGGTTGTCGCAAATCCAAGAGGGCCGCTGGCGCGCGGTCACCGACTACCCCAAATGAGGACCGGTGGTTTCAGTAGGCATACATCAGGTACACATACGTCAAATTGTTGTCGGATGCTTGACGCAGGTTGCCTGATGAGTTGTCAATGAAAGTGCTGGCGCCTAAAAATTGCTTGTAAAAAGTCTGCTGAAAAGCCAATGTCCAACGAGGCGTGGGGTTGTACATCAGTTCAAAGCCCGCGCCACGGGTATCGGGTTTTCCGTTTTGCGAACAAAAAGCAAGTACCGAGGTGTTCTGGTTGCAGGCCCCGGTGATCACACTCGGGTCAGGGTTGTATGACCAATACAACTGGTCCGTGCTTCCGTGTGATTTGAATGCAAACAGACTCACGGTGTAGGTTCTGGCGTAGTTGTAACTGGCTTTGGCTTTCAAGGTGGTCAACGTGCCCGTGGCGGCATCGTGGCTGCGCCCCACAGAGCGCACCCCCCATTGGTTGAATTCATGAATCCAAGCCACCTGTGCCGACCAGGTGTGGGTGTCTGTGATGTGTTGGTACTCTGCATCCAACCCCAAGTCGGTGTAAGTGCCTGACGCCGAGCCCACGAGACGGACTCCTATCTCGTATGCCGTCTTCTGCTTGAAAA
>CAWUNN010000186.1:0-4822 GCA_963923185.1 uncultured Limnohabitans sp.
TCGGAGATGTGTATAAGAGACAGGTGGTGAGAAATTGCCTTTCACTCAAAAGCAAATTGTGGTCAAAGGCCATGCGATCGAGTGCCGCGTCAATGCCGAGGACCCTTTCAAGTTCACACCCTCGCCAGGGCGCATCAGCATGTGGCACCCACCGGGCGGGCCAGGGGTGCGGGTTGATTCTCATGTGTACACCAATTATTTTGTGCCCCCCCATTACGACTCGATGATCGGCAAGATCATTGTGTATGGCGACACCCGCGAACAGGCTTTGGCGCGCATGCGCACGGCCTTGGGTGAAATGGTGGTCGAGGGCATCCTGACCAACATCCCGTTGCATCGTGAATTGATGGTCGACGCCAAGTTCATGGAGGGCGGCACCAACATCCACTACCTTGAGCAGTGGATGGAGGCCCGCAAGCGTTGATGTTTGAGCTGCGTCTGCTGGCCCCCGAAGAGCGCGTCGAAACCCTCAGCGATGCCTTGGATGCGCTGGACGCGCTGAGCGTGTCGGTTGAAGATGCCGATGCCCACACCGAATCCGAGCAAGCCTTGTTTGGTGAGCCTGGCATGCCCCCGCCGCGCGAGGGCTGGTCGCGCTCCAGATTGACGGCCTTGTTCCAACATGAATCGCAAGCCCAAGAAGCCGCACGCTTGTTGGCCTTGCAAGACTTCTTTGCCGGTTGTGAAACGGTGTCGATCCAGGCCGTGGCCGAGCAAGACTGGGTGCGTTTGACCCAATCGCAATTTGAACCGGTGGCGATCACCTCTGACTTTTTCATTGTGCCCACTTGGCACGAAGTCCCGCCCCAAGCGAGACAGGTGATCCGATTGGATCCGGGTTTGGCTTTTGGCACCGGCACTCACCCCACCACGCGCATGTGCTTGCGCTGGATCGCCAGCCAAAACCTGAGTCAACGCCGGGTGCTGGACTATGGCTGTGGCTCGGGCATATTGGCCATTGCTGCCGCCAAATACGGCGCCTTGGACATTGACGCAGTCGACATCGACACCGACGCCGTGCGCGCCACGTTGGACAACGCCCAAGCCAACGGCGTCACTTTGAAGGCCGGCTTGCCCGAGGTGGCCCAAGGCCCATACGGTGTGGTGCTGGCCAATATTTTGGCCACCCCTTTGAAGGTGCTGGCACCGCTGTTGTGCAGCTTGGTGGCTCCAGGCGGCCATTTGGTGTTGGCTGGCATTTTGTCTCGCCAGCGCGAAGAACTGCAACATGCCTATGCACCCCACGGACAGTTGCATGTGATCGACGAGGAAGACGGGTGGGTGTGCATGAGTGCCCACTGGCCAGCATGAACTTGCGTGCGCGTTGTCCCCATTGTCTGCAAGAGCAACCTGTCTCGAGCACGCTCAACACGCAAGCGGCCATGCCATGTCGCAGTTGCGGGCAAGCCTTTGTGCCGCACAAGCACTTGTTTGTCGGCAACTCTGCCTGGCCCGATGTGGCCCAGCCCCCACCGCTTGCCCCAAGCCTGGATCTGACCACATCGACCAACCCGCCTGGCTTTGGCCGGCGTTCATCCCGCCATTGGCTGTGGGCCTGTCTCTTTTTGGCGGTGGCCTTGTGTCTGCAAGTGAGCTTGCAGCAACGCCATCGATTGGCAGCGAGCCACCCGGCGTTGTTATCGGCATGGCAATCGGTGTGCGCATTCATCGGCTGCGATTCTTCGCCTCCGATGATGCTGTCGGAGGTGGCGGTGGTGTCCAGCGGATTTGATCAGCAGCCATCGGGTGAGTTTGTGCTCAGTTTGCATGTGCGCCACGATCTGGCCCATGCCGTGGCCACCCCTTCGGTCGAGTTGACCTTGGCCGATGATTTTGATCGGCCACTGGTGCGCAAGGTGTTTTTGCCGCAGCAACTGGGTCTGCCGTTGGCGTTGGCCGCTGGCGATGGTGTGCGCATCGAACATCGGCTGGTGCTGGATGAGGACGTGCAGCCCCACGTCAGCGGATTTCGGATTGAACTTTTTTACCCCTGAGGACAGACATGGCTTCGCTCATTTGTGGCTCGTTGGCGTTTGACACCATCATGGATTTTGAGGGCCGGTTTGCCGAGCAAATCTTGCCCGAGCAATTGCACATTTTGAATGTCTCTTTTTTGGTGCCGGCCTTGCGCCGTGACTTTGGTGGTTGTGCCGGCAACATCGCCTACTCGCTCAAACAATTGGGGGGCACGCCATTGCCCATGGCGACCTTGGGTCGAGATGGACAGCCCTATCTGGAGAGGTTGCAGCAATTGGGCATTTCGACCGAGTTGGTTCGCTTGATCGATGAGGCCTACACCGCCCAAGCCATGATCATGACCGATCGCGACAACAACCAGATCACGGCGTTTCACCCTGGGGCCATGTCGCAGGCTCATTTGTTGCAAGTCCAAGCCCGCCAAGACATTCGGGTGGGCATCATCTCACCCGATGGACGCGACGCCATGATGCAGCACGCCGATCAAATGCATGCGGCGGGCATCCCGTTTGTGTTTGACCCAGGTCAGGGCTTGCCCATGTTTGATGGCCCCGAGCTGGCCCGCATGGTCGAGCTGGCCAGCTGGGTCACCGTGAACGACTACGAAGGCAAAATGCTGTGCGAGCGCACCGGTTGGACGGCTGCAGACCTCTCCAAGAAGGTGCGTGGATTGATCATCACCTTGGGAGCCCAAGGCTGCGAGGTCTGGGTGGATGGTCACAAAACACAAGTGGCGCCAGTCCAACCTGAACAGGTGGTGGACCCCACTGGCTGTGGTGACGCATGGCGCGGCGCTTTGCTGCACGGCTTGGAGCAGGGGTGGGAGTTGACACGCTGTGCCGAGTTGGGCAACCGCTTGGGGGCACTGAAGATCGCGCACCGCGGACCCCAAAACTACACCCTGAAATAAAAAGCCCGTGGCCTTGAGGGCACACGGGCTGGATGCAACAAGTCCTGATGGAATCAGGGCTTGCTGGCCGTCGGAAACGGCCATGCGGCCTGCGGGTTCAGAGTGGTCTGAGCCGCAGCGGCAGCAGGCGCTTTCGCAGCAGGCTTTTTCGCAGCTTTCTTCGCCGGCTTTTTAGCGGCTTTTTTCTTGGCAGCGGGCTTCTTGGCCGCTACTTTCTTTTTGGCGGCTGCTTTTTTCGCAGGCTTCTTGGCTGCAACTTTTTTCGCTGCAGGCTTTTTGGCCGCGGGTTTCTTGGCAGCGGGCTTCTTGGCCGCTACTTTCTTGGCAGCAGGCTTTTTAGCTGCAGCTTTCTTGGCTGCGGGCTTCTTAGCCGCTACTTTCTTGGCTGCGGGCTTTTTAGCTGCAGCTTTCTTGGGGGCTGCTTTCTTGGCGGCCGGTTTTTTTGCAGTTGCCATGATTGACTCCTTTATAGAGGATCGTTGGTAGAAAACACTCGTTGCCAGGTGGCAACAAGCGATTCAGGGAGTTGGACCCGGGTCCAACTCCCTGAACGGGGTGTGTCCAACACCTGCGCTTGTGTCAGCGCTTGGGGCAAGGTGCAAGACAAAGTCAACATCATTGTTTGGATCAATCCCAAGACAGCGCGCCACCCGATTGGTATTCGATGACGCGGGTTTCGAAGAAGTTGCGTTCTTTCTTGAGGTCGATCATCTCGCTCATCCAAGGGAACGGGTTCTCTTCATTGGGGAACAAGGCTTCCAGGCCAATTTGGGTGGCACGGCGGTTGGCGATGTAGCGCAAGTAGCCTTTGAACATCGAGGCATTGAGGCCCAACACGCCACGGGGCATGGTGTCTTCGGCGTAGCGATACTCGAGCTCGACGGCCTTGAGGAACAAGGCTTTGATTTCGGCTTTGAACTCTGCGGTCCACAGGTGCGGGTTCTCCAGCTTGATCTGATTGATCAGATCGATGCCGAAATTGCAGTGCATGGACTCGTCGCGCAAGATGTATTGGTACTGCTCTGCGGCACCGGTCATCTTGTTTTGGCGGCCCAAAGCCAGAATTTGGGTGAAGCCCACATAAAAGAACAGCCCCTCCATCAGGCAGGCGAACACGATCAACGACTTCAGCAGCGTTTGATCGGTCTCGGGGGTGCCCGTGCGGAAATTGGGATTCATGATCGCGTCAATGAACGGGATCAAAAATTCGTCTTTGTCGCGAATGGAGGACACTTCGTGGTAAGCATTGAAGATCTCTGATTCATCCAGGCCCAGCGACTCGACGATGTATTGGTAAGCGTGGGTGTGGATGGCTTCTTCAAAAGCCTGACGCAACAAAAACTGACGGCACTCGGGTGCCGTGATGTGGCGATAAGTGCCCAGGGTGATGTTGTTGGCCGCCAAAGAGTCGGCCGTCACAAAGAACCCCAGGTTGCGTTTGATGATGCGGCGCTCGTCCTCAGACAGACCATTGGGGTCTTTCCACAGGGCGATGTCGCGGTTCATGTTCACCTCTTGCGGCATCCAGTGGTTGGCGCAAGTGGCCAGGTATTTTTCCCAGGCCCATTTGTATTTGAAAGGCACCAACTGATTGACATCGGTCTGGCCGTTGATGATGCGCTTGTCCGCCACGTTGACGCGACGCTCGCTTTTCACCGATGGACTGGGTGCGGTGGCAGCGGCAGCTGGCGCGGCCTCGGGCACCGGCGCGCCATCATTCAAGAGGCGGGGTGCAGCAGGTGTGGATACAAAAGTGGAGGGAGCGGCAGCCGGGTGGCCAGCGATGGCACCCAGTGCAGGATTTGGCGATGAGGGCTTGACTTCGTCGTCCCAGGTCAACATAAAAAAATTCCAATGTTCAGATTATGAATGCAATGATGTGAAAAAGAAAGTGTTTGTTCACATCATGGCCTTGAAGTGTTGCGTGTCACTGAC
>CAWUNN010000187.1:0-4820 GCA_963923185.1 uncultured Limnohabitans sp.
GTTTTCAATTCCTTCTAGAAGTGGATGGATTGTCTGCAGGCGTGCACGCCCGCAGCACCACGGATGCTAAAGGGAAAAATGACATTTTCCAAGCGAGAAATGAAATTTTCAGAGGGAAATGTTGTTTTTTCTCTCTGTGCTTGGCCATGCCCATGCAGCGTGTGAACTGAGTTTTTGTTCAACCCTGCCAGCTCAATCCATGTTGGGAGGGTTTGAAAACAAAAGAGCTGATGAAATATTGTTTCACATTGTGGAATTTTGACTTGACGCATCGCAGCAAAATTTCCCAATATGAGAAATTACATTTCTCAATACAAAATAAAATAAATAAGTCATTGAAAATAAACAAATAAATAAAATTCTTATATAAGACATAAGAGATGTGGACTTGGATCAAACGCCTTTAAACTGAGTTCATCAAATTGATCATCATTTGAATTTGTTTTCACTCAACCCTAGGAGTCTTTCATGCCCCAGTCACTCAACGATCAACTCAGCCGCCAGCAACAAATTGAAGCCCTCGAAAAAGATTGGGCACAAAACCCCCGTTGGAAGGGCGTTCAGCGCAATTACTCTGCAGCCGACGTGGTGCGCTTGCGCGGCAGCTTGCACATTGAGCACACCTTGGCGCGCCGTGGTGCCGACAAACTGTGGCGCTTGATCAATGGAGAGGCCAAAAAAGGCTATGTGAATTCCTTTGGTGCCATCTCGGGTGGACAAGCCATGCAACAGGCCAAGGCCGGCCTTGAGGCGGTGTACCTGTCGGGCTGGCAAGTGGCCGCCGATGGCAACACCAGCGAGACCATGTACCCCGATCAGTCGTTGTATGCCTATGACTCGGTGCCCACCATGGTGCGTCGCATCAACAACACCTTCCGCCGTGCCGATGAGATCCAGTGGCAGCGTGGTGTCGAGCCAGGCTCGAAAGAATTCATCGACTACTACCTGCCCATCGTGGCCGATGCCGAAGCCGGCTTTGGTGGTGTGCTCAATGCGTTCGAGTTGATGAAGAACATGATCAGTGCCGGTGCCGCTGGCGTTCACTTTGAAGACCAACTGGCTGCCGTCAAAAAATGCGGCCACATGGGTGGCAAGGTGTTGATCCCCACCCAAGAGGCAGTTGAAAAGCTGCAGGCCGCTCGTTTTGCTGCCGATGTGATGGGTGTCAACACCATCGTGTTGGCGCGCACCGACGCCGAAGCCGCCAACTTGCTGACCAGCGATCACGACGCCAACGACCGGCCCTTCTTGACGGGTGAGCGCACCCCTGAGGGCTTTTACCGCGTCAAGAACGGCATCGAGCAAGCCATCAGCCGCGGCCTGGCCTACGCCGCAGTGGCCGACTTGGTGTGGTGTGAAACCGGCACGCCTGACCTGGGTTTTGCACGTGAATTCGCTCAAGCCATTCACGCCAAGTATCCTGGCAAGCTGTTGTCATACAACTGCTCGCCTTCGTTCAATTGGAAGAAAAACCTCAACGATCGCGACATCGCAGCCTTCCAAGAAGAACTCTCGAACATGGGCTACAAGTACCAGTTCATCACCTTGGCTGGCATCCACTTGAATTGGTACAACACCTTCAAGTTCTCTCATGCCTATGCCCGTGGCGAAGGCATGAAGCACTATGTCGAGATGGTGCAAGAACCCGAGTTTGCCGCACGCGAGTTGGGCTACACCTTTGTGTCGCACCAACAAGAGGTGGGTGCTGGCTACTTCGACGACGTCACCACCGTGATCCAAGGTGGCGCTTCATCGGTCAAGGCCATGACTGGTTCGACCGAAGAAGAGCAATTCCACTGAAGCCTGGTCTACAACCCGCAGGCAAGTCCTTGCGGGTTTTCTGATCCATTCAAAACGGGGCTTGAGCCCCGTTTTTTTTCAAATTGACGGTTGGAAGTTTTTGTGCGGCTTTGCTTGCACAAAGGTTTGGGCAATGGCGCGGTCGTCTCCCAACACCATCAAGGCAAACAACCACTCGGACAGGGTTTGGGCTTGGCCGCAGCGGCGCGCCAACAAAGGCGTGGCCTGGTCATTGAGCAAGACAAAGTCGGCTTCGCAGCCTGGGGCCAAATTGCCACACATGCCCTGCAAGCCCAAGACCTGCGCAGCGCCCGCCGTGTGGTGCCACCACCAGGCCTGGGGCGTCAGGCGATCTTGTTGCGGGCAACGGCTTTGTTGCTGCACAAAAAATCCACCCAACATGGTTTGAAACGGACTCAAGCTGGTGCCACCGCCCACGTCACTGGCCAAAGCCCAGCCCATGCCAGCGGCTTGTGCGGCTTGGGGGTCAAAGAAGCCACTGCCCAAAAACAAATTGCTGGTCGGGCATGCGGCTGCGCAGGCGAGCGTTTCAGCCATTAGCCTGCGATCGCGCTCATCGAGGTAGATGCAATGCGCATAGATGGCTTTGTGTCGCAGCAACCCGGCCCGCTGGTAAACATCGAGATAGCTGCGAGCCTCTGGGAAAAGGCTTTGCACCCATTGCACCTCTTCGGTGTTTTCTGCGACATGGGACTGGATCCAGGTGTCTGGGTATTGCGCTGCCAACTCGCCCGCACCGTGCAATTGCTGCCCAGAACTGGTCGGGGCAAAGCGCGGGGTGATGGCATATCCCAAGCGGTCACGACCGTGCCAACGTTGAATCAGGGCCTCGGTTTGTTGCAAGCTTTGTTCGGCATCGGCGTCTTGCAAGCCCGCCGGGCTGTGGCGGTCTTGCAGCACCTTGCCCGCGATGAATCGCATGCGCTGGGCTTGGGCGGTGCGCATGATGGCATCGACCGAGTTGGGGTGCGAAGTGGCAAAGCACAGCGCCGTGGTGACACCGTGGTGCAGCAACTGACCGATGAAGAAGTCGGCGCATTCTTGCGCGATGTCCTCATCGGCAAACCGGCGCTCCAGCGGAAAGGTGTAATTTTCAAGCCAAGGCAAGAGACCCGATGCTGGCGAGCCCATCACATCGATTTGTGGGTAGTGCACGTGCGTGTCAATGAAGCCTGGGGCCAGGCAGCCTGGCCATCGGGTCACCCGTGCCGACGGGTGGCGCAGGCTCACCTCGGCCCAAGGGCCCATGTCGATGATGCGCACCACACCATCGCTTTGTTTTTGCGTGACCAGCAACCCATCTTTGAGGTGGCTCAGCTCGGGTCGCTTCGGGTCTTCGAACCACAGCAGATCGGCTCGAAAGCCCTGCACATCTGCCATCTTTTGCGGTTGCATCACTGGCCATGCCTTTGCAAAGCACGCCACACCCGCTCGGGGGTGGCTGGTGTGTCCAAGCGGACGGGCTCATGGCCTGGGCATGCCTGGCCAATCGCATCGCGCAAGGCTTCAAACACACTGAAGGCCAGCATGAAGGGGGGCTCACCCACTGCCTTGCTGCCGCCGACATTGTCCACCGGGTTGGCTTGGTGCCAAAACTCAATGTTCAAGTGCTCGGGCAAATCGGCGGCGGTGGGGATTTTGTAGGTGCTGGCCCCCACAGTCTTCAGCATCCCTTGCTCGTCCCAAACCAACTCTTCGGTGGTCAACCAGCCCAGGCCTTGGGCAAAGCCGCCTTCGATTTGTCCACGGTCAATGGCTGAGTTCAACGATTGCCCCACATCGTGCAAGATGTCGGTGGCCAACAAGCGGTACTCGCCCGTGCGCCGATCCACCACCACCTCGCTGCATGCAGCGCCATAGGCAAAATAATAAAAGGGCTTGCCGGTCAGGGTCTGGCGGTCATAGTGGATGCCGGGGGTGGCATAAAAGCCGTCGCTCCACAAAGGCACCCGCTGCTGGTAGGCCCATTGTGCGGCTTCTTTGAAGCTGCGCATTCGAGCGGGCGTGATGACCTGGCTCGATTCAAATCGCACCTGTTGCGGGTCGCAACCATCGGCTTGGGCCAAACAGCGGCCGATTTGCTCGCGCACCTGCAGGGCAGCCCGTTGCGCGGCCCGACCATTCAGGTCAGTGCCACTGGACGCCGCGGTGGCGCTGGCGTTGGGCACCACGGCGGTGTCGCTGGCACTGACCCGCACTTGGCTGGCATCCAGCCCCAAGACGTTGGCCACGATGTGGGCCACTTTGGTGTGCAGGCCTTGGCCCATTTCGGTGCCGCCATGGTGCACCCGTACGCTGCCATCGGTGTACACCGACACGATGGCCCCAGCTTGGTTGAACTGGGTGGCGGTGAAGCTGATGCCAAATTTGACCGGTGTCAACGCCAGTCCTTTGACCAGGTGGCTTTGCGCTTGATTCCAATGCTCAATGGCCGCACGCCGCTCTCGGTAGCGGGCATTGCGCGCCAACGTCTGCATCAAATCGCTCAAGATGGGGTGCTCGACCTTCATGCCGTAGGGCGTGATGTCGCGCTCGCCTTGACCATACAAATTGGCCAAGCGCACATCCAATGGGTCCTTGCCCAAGCTTCGCGCCACATCGCCCATGATGGTCTCGATCAGCAACATGCCTTGTGGGCCACCAAACCCCCTGAAGGCGGTGTGACTTTGGGTGTGGGTCTTGCATCGATGCGAGACGATGCGAACCGCAGGCAACCAATAGGCGTTGTCGGTATGAAACATGGCTCGATCGGCGACTGGACCACTGAGGTCGGCGCTGCGGCCGCAATCGACCATTTGCACCGAATCCAAGGCCAACAACCGACCTTGTTCATCAAAGCCGACTTGCCACTGGTGATCAAACGGATGGCGTTTGCCGGTGATCAGCATGTCATCTTGCCGATCCAATCGCATTTTGACCGCATGGCCGCTTTTGCGCGCTGCCAATGCGGCCCATACGGCCAGTTGTCCGGCCTGCGTCTCTTTGCCACCAAACCCACC
>CAWUNN010000188.1:0-4808 GCA_963923185.1 uncultured Limnohabitans sp.
AGGTTGAAAGCGAGATGCAAGACCAGGTCATGGATTGGGTGCGCACTCAGTGGCAAGGCGAGATCCCTCATCAAGCCGCGCTGTGCATCTTGAATGACCAATTTCATGAGGGCGTGATTGGCATCGTGGCAGGGCGAATGAAAGACCGATACCACCGACCGACCTTTGTCTTTGCCCCCGCCTCGGGACAACCTGGCTGGCTCAAAGGGTCGGGGCGATCGATTGCCGGGTTTCATTTGCGCGACGCCTTGGATGCCATCAGCAAACGGCACCCTGAAGTGTTGCTGCAATTTGGTGGCCATGCCATGGCCGCCGGTTGCACGTTGGAACGGCAGAACCTGGCGGCTTTTGAGTCGGCCCTCACCGATTTGGCGGCCCGTTGGATCGATCCCCAAGACTTGAATCGCACCTGGGTCACCGACGGGGATTTGGACGATGACGATTGGACGGTGGATCAGATCGATGTGCTGGAACAGCAGGTTTGGGGAGCCGGATTTCCACACCCTGTGTTTTGTTCAGACTGGCAGGTCTTGCAGCAAAGGTTGGTCGCAGACAAACACCTGAAATTGAAGTTGGCTCGCGCCGGCTTGCAAGTCGAAGGCATTTGGTTTGGTCGCACCGAATGGCTGCCCGATCAAGCGCGCTTGATTTACCGAGTGAGCATCAACCGCTGGCGAGGTCAATCCCACATTCAGGTGCAAGTACAGGCCTTGGTGTGAATGGGGCTGGGGTGGGGCGACCTACAATGCCTGGCGTGAACATTCTCAATGCAGATTTGCACTGCCACTCTGATGTGTCTGATGGCACCCTCAGCCCCGAAGAGCTGGCGCTGCGGGCCAAAGCCTTGGGCGTCGAGCTGTGGTCATTGACCGACCACGATGAAGTGGGCGGACAACACCGTGCGGCCCAAGCGGCTGCTCAAGCAGGACTGCCTTTTTTAAGCGGCACCGAAATCTCGGTCACCTTTGCTGGCAAAACCGTGCACATCGTGGGCTTGGGCTTTGACATCGACAGCCCTTTGCTGGTGCAAGGCCTGACACGCACCCGGGCGGGCCGAGATGGGCGAGCACGCGAGATGGCCGATGAATTGGCCAAAGTGGGGATTCAAGGGGCTTACGAAGGAGCCCAAAAATATGCGGGCAATCCCAGCTTGATCTCACGCACGCACTTTGCCCGTTTCTTGGTCGACACCAAGGTGTGCCAAGACACCTCCGAAGTCTTTCGGCGTTTTTTAAAAGAAGGCAAGCCAGGCTTTGTGCCGCACCGCTGGGCTGGCCTGAAGGACGCCGTGCAATGGATTGTGCAATCGGGTGGAGTGGCCGTCATCGCACACCCTGGGCGATACGGGTTCACCCCCAACGAAGAATTTGCATTGTTCAGTGAATTCAAGGCCCATGGCGGGCAGGCGGTCGAAGTGGTGACCGGCAGTCACACCACGCAAGAGTATGTGACCTATGCCGAGATGGCCCAAGAATTTGGCCTGGCCGCATCCAGGGGCAGCGATTTCCACAGTCCGCAAGAAAGTCGCATCGACTTGGGTCAACTGCC
This sequence comes from uncultured Limnohabitans sp., assembly GCA_963923185.1. Lineage (GTDB taxonomy): Bacteria > Pseudomonadota > Gammaproteobacteria > Burkholderiales > Burkholderiaceae_C > Limnohabitans. The sequence continues at coordinate 1,549 of CAWUNN010000188.1, forward strand.
ATGGCTGCCTGGCCAGTTGACCCCGGTGTGGGATCTGCTGGCCTCTCGCGTGCTTCAACCCCAGATCGATCAGCCCATCAACAGGCCGTGAGTGCGGGCATAGTGCAAGGTCTGGGTGCGGCTTTTCACCCCCAGGCGACGGAACAAGCGCCACAAATGCACTTTGACGGTGTGCTCGCTGATGTCAAGCTCGGCGGCGATGTCGCGGTTGCTCATGCCGCGATCGAGCATGAGGATCAATTGCTTTTGACGCTTGGATAACTTGGTTTCGCCAGACCCAGCGGTTGCTTCATCAAATGTCGGATCGGCGCTGAGCAAACCCTGAATGGCCGCAGAAATTTCATTGGGCGGTGCGGCTTTTTCAAGGTAGAGGTCGGCCCCGGCTTCGACACAGGTCTCTTCGGCTTCGCCAGCGGGCATGGCCGACAGCACCACCAAGGGCACCTCAGAGTACATGCCTTTGATGTCACTGACGGCCGTTGCACCTTTGACCCCAGGCAGCAACAAATCGAGGACAAACAGTTCAGGATCGCCATTTTTGATGATGGCAGCTTGCAATTCGCTGAGTTTTTCCAATTCGACCACTTTAGAAGACGGGCGCAAACGCCGCAACAACATGCCAATGGCTTGTCGAACCAAAGGATGGTCATCGATCACATACAAACTCATGGGGTACTCCTCTTCAATAATTCAGTCCCATCGCCGCCCTGACCTCGGTCATGGTGGCTTGGGCGGTTTGACGCGCCCGTTGCGTGCCCGCATCCACCATCTCACGGACCCTTTGCGGATGAGAGATGTAAGGTTCAGCCCGCTCCAGCATGGGTTGTTGCTCGGCCAGCATCGCATCAATGACGGGTTGCTTGCACTCCAGACAACCGATACCTGCCGATCGGCACCCAGATTCCACCCATTGTCGGACATCGGGCGTGCTGTAGACCTTGTGGAATTCCCAAACTGGGCAGCGACTGGGGTCACCCGCGTCGCTGCGCTTGACGCGCGCGGGATCGGTGGGCATGCGACGAACTTTTTGCTCTAAACTGGAACGATCTTCTCGGATGGCGATCGAATTGTTGTAACTCTTACTCATTTTCGCGCCATCCAAACCCGGCAATCGGCTGGCTTCGGTCAGCAAAACTTGGGGCTCTGGCAGCACCGATTTGCCTGTCCCTTTGAAATACCCCATCAGTCGCTCACGATCAGCGCTGTCGAGCTCGGGGGCTTGGGCGATGTAGCCCATGGCCCCTTCTAGCGCCTTGAGGTCACCCGTCTCCTGAAACAGTTTGCGTGATTTTTCAAAGCGCTTGACGCTGTCCTTGGGGCATTTGGCCAAGCTCTGCTGCACGCGTTGCTCAAAATCAGGCTCGCGGCCGTACAGGTGATTGAAGCGACGCGCTGCCTCACGGGTCAATTCAACATGGCTGGCCTGATCTTCGCCCACCGGCACGTACTTGGCCTTGTAGATCAAGATGTCGGCCGCTTGCAACAGCGGATAGCCCAAAAAGCCATAGGTCGACAGGTCACGGTCTTTTAACTTTTCTTGCTGATCTTTGTAAGTGGGCACCCGCTCAAGCCAACCCAACGGAGTGCCCATGGCCAACAGTGTGAACAACTCGGCATGCTCGGGGATGCGACTTTGTAAAAAAATGGTGCACTGATTGGGGTCCAGTCCGGCCGCCAGCCAATCGATGACCATCTCGTAGACGTTTTTTTCGATGACCTCGCGGTCTTCATAATGAGTGGTCAATGCATGCCAATCGGCCACAAAGTAATAGCACTCGTGGGTCGACTGCAAACGCACCCAGTTTTTGAGCGCCCCATGGTAATGGCCCAAATGCAATGCCCCAGTCGGGCGCATGCCGGATAAAACTCGTTCTTTCTGACTCATTGCAGCAGACTTTTCAAAGGGTAAAGCATTCCATCGATGAATGCGTATGTCAAATCCATCAGCGGATGCATCCAAAATCGGTTGATGACCCCGAGCAACAACAAGGCCATGACGATGTAAAAACCATAAGGCTCGATGCGTGCAAAGGCCATGGCCTGTCTGAAAGGCAACAAACCCGTCAAGATGCGCCCACCGTCCAACGGTGGCAACGGAAACAGGTTGAAGGCGAACATGACCACGTTGCTCAGCACACCCGCTTGACACATTTCAATGAAAAACCGTTCTTGAACACCCGCCCATGCCAACACCAACCAGGCCACGGCCCACAGACAGGCTTGAATCAAATTGATGCCTGGCCCGGCCAAAGCCACCCAAACCATGTCTCGTTTGGGGTGACGCAGCCGCCCCCAATGGACCGGCACTGGCTTGGCATAGCCAAATAAAAAAGCACCCGAAGTCGCAAAGTACAAGACGATCGGCATGACGATGGTGCCGATGGGGTCGATGTGGGCCCAAGGATTGAAAGTCACACGGCCCAGTTGCCAAGCCGTGGGGTCGCCCAACATCTTGGCCGCATAACCATGGGCCGCTTCATGCAAGGTGATGGCGAACAACACCGGCAACGCGTAGACCAACACCGTTTGAATAAGTTGTGATTCTTGCACACGGATATTGTGCATCAAAAAATCAACAAAAATGATAAATTATGAGCCCTTTGTGAAGCCATGCCCAGACCTCGAAGGCCATGGACACGCATGGTTCTGTTTCACTTCAAAACCAGTTTCAATCCGCGGGCACCAGGTTTGATCGCTGCGACCTCGACACTGAGGTCATCTGGCTGGGCTTGGGCTTGTCCATTGCGCGAGACCCGCGCCCGCACCACCACCAGAGGGACATCGGACAAATGCACCTGGGGGTTCATGGCTTTGCTGTCATCGAGCACAAAGTCATAGGGAAGCTGGGAAGCTTGGATGCGTTCAATGGCCAATGGCATGCGGCTGTTGGGTGCTGCGGCATAAATGAACACCGTGTCATCGGGTTGCACACGGCTGCGGGCCTGGGGGTCCAGGCTGACCTGCCCCCTGATGGCGCTGGCGGCCATGGCTTGGGCGCGTGGGTCAGGCAGCCCCAATTTGGAGCGCACCTGGCTCAGGGCAGCATCCAGCGGTTGCCGATCGGGTGAATCGGCAGGCACTTGGGCACTGGCTTTTTGCCAATAAGACAAAGCCATGGGATAGCGAGTCTCTGAATACGAGGCGCTGCCGGCCAACAGCAAGGCACCCAAGTGATTGGGGTTGGTCTTCAAGACCGATTCGATGATTTGCCAAGGCTCACCTTGAAAATCGCCTTGATGGCCAGTGGCCAAGATTTCAGC